>CAZZMF010000041.1:0-7851 GCA_964655255.1 uncultured Sphingobacteriaceae bacterium | reverse complement strand
TCAGACATTGAATGCTTACCAGCCCACTGCAAGTCTGCCCCAGTATGAGTTTCTCCCCATTTATATACCCTTCACAGATGAGGACCTTATCGTACTGGATCCCACACCCGCCGACAGAAACGATATTTTACCCATCGGCTTTTACGTACCCAACCCCAATCCTAATCTTTTAGGACAGACGGGCGTAGTGTTCGCCTCTGGCTATGCGAATACCCCTGACCCTAATAAGGCATTTGGGCTTCATGTGGCGCTTGCTAATGGCACAGTGATAGCCTTACCAACACGGGATGTACGCCGCCTCCAGATCGTTCATAATGCCGCAGACACCTCACTGGCACAAGTGGATATTCATCCGGGTGGGGTGGGTAGTGGCGATCCAATCTCGCTGGATTTCCGTCAGGCGACGCCGACATTCTTTTTAGATGCGCCGACAGGGCAAAGTGTGCCCATAGCTATTACAAAGCGTGGTCAAACCTCTCCTATAGTCACCGTAAATGTGACCATCCCTCCCGCCGGACAAAATCATATCGTTTTTGCGCAGGGTGTGGTGACGCCGGGTGACTATGCTTCCAATCCGAGCAGTGTCTCTACGGCTTTTACCCTTCGCCCGATCACGAATATCAAAGGCTGGACAAGCTCCACTTCATTTATTGCTGTGCCTTTCCATGGGGTGACGGATGCGCCGGCGGTGGACCTGTATGCAGGGAGCACACCGCTTGCCACCAACATCAAGTATCTGGATAATGCTTCCGAGGTTACGCTGCCTGCGGGCACTTCAGCAAACATAGAAGTGCGCCCTGCGGGTAATTCCACTCCCGTGGCGACCTTCCAACTGGCTTCTACGCAGTCCCAAGGTGGCGTAGGTACCATAATCTTCGCCAGTGGCTTTTTGAATCCCTCTGCCAACCGGAATGGGCCTGCCTTCGGGCTCTTTATTGTCTATCCGGACGGGACGGTTCAGCCGCTGAGTGTGGTCTCCGGTGTCAGTGCAGCGGTGCCTTATCAAATCTCTGGGGTGGCTGGAAACCCGAGCGCTACTGGCGAATGGACCCTGTACTTGGGCGCCACGACCCAAGGAGAAGTGCCTTATACGCTCACCACACTGGCGGGACAGGTCCTGCAACAAGGTACCTATACGCTGCCGGGGTCCGGCACCTGGGCTTATAAAATCAACGGCGAAAATCTGCCGACAGGCGTATATCTGCTGCGCCTTGGCGCAGAGACGATTCGTCTCGTGCGGCTCTGAGAGAGCCTAAAAATGTCTCACGAGGGGCTTCGCGGGCTATCCCCGAAGCCCCTTTTTGTGTTGTTTATTAGCGGCTATCCAGCTTGACGAGGTCTGGTTAGATTTTCGTACCTTTGAATAGGTTTTGTTTTGACTGGTATGCGTACCCTTCTGGGAAACGTGGTCGTAGCCGTCTTAGCGAGCCTGACGACATGGTGGCTTGTTCGTAAGAAGGATCCTGTTTCCCCTGCTCCTGCACCTACGCCGCTGTATCTTCAGCCGGCGCGCTGGGAGATACATCCTCCCGTTGATTTCACGATTGCGGCGCAGATAGCGATGCCCGCCGTCGTGCATATTCGCACGCAGACGAAGTCCGACCTGCCCGCGTTTCACCGCTTCTTCTTTGATGAAGAAGGCGAGGGGGGCTTCATGCCCGGCAGCGGCTCCGGCGTGATTATTAGCCCAGATGGCTATATTATTACCTGCAATCATGTGATTGAGAAAGCATCTCGGATTCAAGTAACGCTGTACGACAATCGCACCTTCCGCGCCAGCGTGGTGGGCACGGACCCCTCTACAGATTTGGCGCTTCTGCGCATAGATGCGACAGACCTTCCGTATATGGAGTTTGGCGACTCGGACCAACTCCGCGTCGGGGATTGGGTGCTGGCGGTAGGGAATCCCTTCAACCTTACTTCTACCGTGACAGCGGGGATTGTCAGTGCTAAAGGACGAACCCTTGGGCTCCTCAAGGAGAAGTTTCGGGTAGAGTCGTTTATACAGACGGATGCAGCGGTCAACCCCGGCAATAGTGGCGGAGCACTGGTTAGCCTGGACGGTAAGCTGGTGGGTATCAATACGGCTATTGCGTCTATGACGGGGACGTTTGCAGGGTATTCTTTTGCGGTGCCTGCGAATATCGCTAAGAAAGTCGCACAAGACCTGCGAGAATACGGCAAGGTTCAACGGGCTTTGCTTGGCGTGATGATAGAAAACCTTACTCAGGAGCGGCAAAAAGAGACTGAGGTTCCCGTTTCTCAGGGTGTTTATGTGAATGATGTGTATGGCGGCAGTGCTGCGGAGGAAGCGGGGCTGCGAGCGGGTGATGTGATTGTTGAAGTAGATGGGCGTCCAGTGCGCAATGCAGCAGAGTTGACGGAGTTGGTAGCCCGGCATCGCCCCGGCGACCGTATCAAAATAGGGTATTACCGAGGAGGCAAAAAGATGGAAACTGTAGCCCGTCTTAAGGGGCGCTCCTCAGAAGAAGATGCTCCACGCGCGCAAGCAGGTGTCTTTCTTGCGCCCCTTGGCGCTCGCGTCCGCCCTATCACCCCTGAGGAAAAAAATGCCTTGGGGGTATCGCAAGGGCTCAAAGTTGTAGAACTCTCTCCTGGTCCGCTCATGGAGGTAGGTGTACGCACGGGCTTCGTCATTACGGCGATTGATCGCCGTCCGGTTTCCACACCCGAAGAAGCGGAGCGTATCCTCCGCAGTCTGCAGGGCGGCATCCTCATAGAAGGTCTTTATCGTCGGGGCGAAAAAGCTTACTACGCCATTTCTACCGAATAGCATAGCCATGACCGATACGAGCTATCTTTTCCGGGCAGATGCGGCATATATAGAAGGGCTGCTTCAACAGTACCGCGAAAACCCAGAGAGCCTTCCAGCGGATTGGCAGCGGTTTTTTGAGGGTTATTTCGCAGCCCTTGGAAATGGCGCGCCCCTTCCTGAAGTCATCCCCACAGAAGAAACCCGCCGAATAGAGAAGGAGTTCGGCGTGATGCTCCTCATCGCTGCCTACCGCACTCGTGGCCACCTCTACGCCCGCATCAATCCCCTCGCTGATTACTCAGACTGGGAGAAAAAACTGGATGAAGCCTTCCCCCTCAAGGAGTTCGGCTTGGAGGAGAGCGACTTAGAGACAGTCTTTCAAGCCGGCAAACAAATCGGCATTGGTCCGGCGACCCTTCGGGACATTATTGCTCATCTGCGGCGCGTGTACTGCTCCACTATTGGGGTTGAATATCGGTATATTCGGACGCCGGAGGTACTGAAATGGTTCGAGGAGCGCTTGGAGAAGCCCGAAAACCTTCCCCGCTTCTCTCCCGAAGAGAAAAAGACAATTCTCCAGTGGCTTTGCAACGCTACGACTTTTGAGCGGTTTCTGCACCGGAAGTTCGTCGGGCAGAAGCGCTTCTCTTTGGAAGGGAACGAAGCGATTATCCCTGCGTTGTATGAACTGGTAGAGACGGGGACAGCGCTGGGCATAGAAGAGTTTGTCTTTGGGATGGCGCACCGAGGACGCTTGAATGTCCTCACGAATATCATGCAGAAGTCTTTTCATACGGTCTTTGGGGAGTTTGAGGGGAAGGGGATCGCCACAGATGTTTTTGACGGGGATGTCAAGTATCACTTAGGCTACTCCAGCGACCCCGAGGTGAAAGGTAAGCGCATACACCTTTCCATGCTCCCTAATCCCTCCCATTTGGAAGCCGTGGATCCCGTAGCTACGGGGGCGACCCGCGCCAAGATGGATCATTTGTACGGGGGAACGTATGACAAGATTGTGCTGGTGCTCATCCACGGGGATGCGGCTATCGCCGGACAAGGCGTCGTCTATGAAACCCTCCAAATGTCCCTTCTCCCCGGGTATGAAGTCGGGGGAACCATTCATATTGTCATCAACAATCAAATAGGCTTTACCACAGGGGAATCCCAAGCCCGCTCAAGCTATTACGCTACGGATGTGGCGAAGGTTACGCTTTCTCCTGTCTTTCATGTAAATGGCGAAGACCCCGAAGCGGTCGTTCATGCGATGCGGTTAGCTATAGCCTTTCGGCAGGCTTTCAATCGGGATGCATTTATAGATGTGATTGGGTATCGCCGGCACGGGCATAACGAAGGGGATGAACCACGCTTCACCCAGCCGAAAATGTATGCGGCGATTAGTCAGCGTCCTTCTCCTTTTGAGGTTTATGCACAGCGGCTTATTCAAGAGGGGATTATTACCGAAGCCGACCAGAAGGCGATGGAGAAGCAGCGCATGGACTTTTATGAAGAGCAGTTGGAAAAAGCCCGACGCGAAGAACCCGAGATAGATGCCATCCCACGGCGCACATGGCAAGGCATAAAGCTATACGATGACTACACTTTGGAGCCGGACCCCGATACCCGCGTGCGTAAGGAAGTTTTAGAGTTTATTGCCCAGCAGACGGTGCGTTTTCCGGAGGGCTTTACGCCCCATCCCACCGTCCGCAAAGTCTATGAAGCCCGCTACGAAGCCGTCAAACGCGGCACTGGATTAGACTGGGGCACGGTAGAGATGCTCGCCTACGGTTCGCTCCTCTTAGAAAATAACCCCGTACGGCTCTCAGGACAAGATGTCGAACGCGGTACCTTCTCCCACCGGCATGCTGTGGTGATAGATCAGCGCACAGAACTCAAGCACGTGCCGCTGAATCACCTATCTCATCGTCAGGCGCCTTTCTATATCCACAACTCCCCCCTGTCGGAATATGCTGTTTTGGGGTTTGAGTACGGGTATGCGCTGGCTTCCCCTCATACCTTGGTCATCTGGGAAGCGCAGTTTGGCGACTTTGCCAATGGGGCTCAAATCATCATAGACCAATACCTTGCCGCAGCCAAGACTAAATGGCAGCGTCTGAATGGCATCACCCTCTACCTTCCCCACGGCTATGAAGGACAAGGTCCAGAGCACTCCAGCGCGCGCCCCGAGCGCTTCCTTATTCTCGCTGCCCAGAATAACATGTATATCTGCAACTTCACCCATCCAGCCAATCTCTTCCATGCGCTGCGGCGTCAGGTGCGCAGTACGACTCGGCGCCCTCTGGTGATTTTCACCCCCAAGAGCCTTCTTCGCCATCCCGAGTGTGTAGCTTCCCTCTCTGACCTGACGGATGGGACTTTTCGTCCCGTGCTGCCTGACCCCGAAGTCCCTCCTGACCAAGCTAAGCGCCTCCTCCTCTGTACAGGGAAAATCTTCTATGACCTTGTCCAAGTCCGGCGAGAACATAATAAATACGACACCGCTATCGTGCGGATAGAGCAGTTGTATCCTTTTCCCGAAGAAGAGATTCGCCAAGTGCTGGCGGAGCATAGCCGAATAGAAGAGTTCTACTGGGTGCAGGAGGAGCCGCTGAATATGGGCTACTGGAGCTTTATTTTGCGCAAGTTCATGGAATACGGACTGCCGATACCCAAGCCCATTGCTCGCCGCGAATCCGCCAGCCCAGCGACTGGCTCATACAGCCATCACTTGCGTCAGCAGAACTACATTCTCCGTAAAGCCTTAGATATCGTCGTGGAGCGCGTATGATAGAGATTCGTGTCCCAAGTCCGGGAGAGTCTATTACAGAGGTGCTGCTGGACAAATGGTACAAGCCCAACGGCGCATGGGTAGAGAAAGATGAACTGATAGCCGAGATCCAGTCCGATAAGGCTGCGCTGGAAGTATATGCTGAGGCAGCGGGGCGCTTGGAGATACTCGTGGAAGCTGGTCAGCAAATCCCTGTCGGAACGGTAATAGCGCGGATTGACCCTTCTGCGGAAAAATCGGCTTCGCCTCCTCAAGTAAATGGAGGGACTGCGGCGGAAGCACCTAAGCCTGCGTCTTCCTCAGCACACTCGGAAGCACCTTCTCCTACGGTCATGCCCGCTGCTGCTCGCATTCTCGCTGAGAAGGGTATCCCAGTCCAGCAAGTGCAGGGCACCGGTCCTGGCGGGCGCATTACGAAAGAAGACGCACTCAAAGCTCAGCCTGTGAAGCCTGCTGAGCCCCAGCCCGCTTCTGCTGCGCCGGTTTCTTCGCCTGCCCCTACCTCCCTGCCTCCCGATGGGCGGCAAGAAATCCGTAAAAAGCTCACCCCGATTCGCCAGACGATAGCTCGGCGCCTCCTCGCCGCTAAAAACCAAACCGCCATGCTCACCACCTTCAACGAGGTGGATATGAGCCGCATCATAGAACTGCGCAAAACCTACAAAGACCGCTTCCAAGAAAAGCATGGCATCGGGCTGGGCTTCATGAGCTTTTTCACTAAAGCTTGTGCGACGGCGCTTCTGGAATTTCCAGAAGTCAATAGCCAACTTCACGAGGATGAACTGGTGTATTTCTCCTATGTGGATATTAGCGTAGCCGTGAGCACCGACCGGGGATTAGTCGTGCCCGTCGTACGGAATGCGCACCTTCTCTCGCTGGCAGAGATAGAAAAAGCTATCGCAGACTTGGCGGCGCGCGCCCGCCAAAATAAAATCTCCATAGAAGAGATGCAGGGCGGAACCTTCACTATTACTAATGGGGGTGTATTTGGGTCGCTGCTTTCTACGCCGATTCTCAATCCTCCGCAAACTGCTATTCTGGGCATGCATAAGGTTCAGGAGCGTCCTGTAGCCGTAGGTGGACAGGTGGTCATCCGCCCGATGATGTATGTAGCCCTGTCGTACGACCATCGGGTGATTGATGGGAAAGAAGCAGTGAGCTTTCTCGTGCGTGTCAAAGAGCTTTTAGAAGACCCTACGCGTCTGCTTCTTGGCGTGTGATGGAGCTGCGTGTAGAAGGGCTTACGAAGCGCTACGGCAGCCAACTCGCCCTCAAGGGCATAAGCTTCTCTCTCAGTAAGCCCGGCGTCTATGGCTACTTGGGTCCAAATGGCGCCGGCAAATCCACTACGTTCAAGATTCTCACGGGCTATTTGCGTCCCACGAGCGGGACAGTGCAGCTCGGCTCATGGAAGCTCCCCGAAGATAAACGCAAGATTCAGCAGCATATTGGTTATCTCCCCGAGCATAACCCCCTGTATTTAGACATGTATGTGCGGGAATATCTGCTTTTCCGTGGGGGGCTGTACGGCATGCGCGGACGACCTCTGCGCCAACGCGTAGAAGAGCTCATAGAAAAAGTCGGGCTTACCCCCGAAGCGCATAAGTTGATAGGCTCACTCTCCCGGGGTTATAGGCAACGGGTCGGACTGGCAGCAGCGCTGCTACATGACCCACCCCTGCTTATTTTGGATGAACCCACAAGTGGGCTAGACCCTAATCAGGTCATAGAGATTCGGCAGCTTATTCGTTCTCTGGGGGCGTCGCATCAGGTGATCTTCTCTTCACATATTCTGGCGGAGGTGCAGGCGATAGCGGATCATGTGATTATCTTGCATCGGGGCGAGATTGTATTGGATGCACCCCTACAAGACATAGAACGCTACCTTGGTGAGGAAGAATATCTTGTAGAGACAGCTGGGGAAAAGCTCCGCTGGGACTTTCTCCCATCGGATACGACCGTGGAAGCCATATCGGATACGCTGTGGCGGGTGCGAGCACCAGTGGGGCGGGAAATCCGACGAGCCATTTATGAGGCTTCCGTCAAACAGGGCATTCCGCTCCTGCGCCTGGAGAAGCGGCAGCTTCCCTTAGAGGAGGTCTTTCGCCACTTGACTCAAATGCCAGAGGCTACGCCAGCGCCTTAGAAAAGTTTTTGCCCTAATAAGAAATTGTTTGAGGAGCCACAGAAGCATTTTCGGACTGGCACGAGACGCAGCCTCGGTGTCCCCATGTTCATCCACCTTCGTAGAATGGGAAACTAATACCAAAGCGCCCTATTGGCTTTTTTT
>CAZZMF010000040.1:0-7891 GCA_964655255.1 uncultured Sphingobacteriaceae bacterium | reverse complement strand
ACAATCCCGTTAACTACCGCTTCTATCGGCTGTTAGTCCCCGTATATGTGCTCGCTGGCGGAAGCTTCTACGGACTGCAAGGCATCATCGCTCTCATCGGGGGACTTCTAAGCTATGCAGCCTATACGCGCTGGCAAAAGCTCATACGCCTACCAGAGAGGCTGTGGATGCTGTGGTTTTTTCTGCCGAGTGCGCTGCTGTGGACTTCTGGCGCTCTGCGCGATACGATCGTTTTACCGCTCATGTTATATGGCGCGGCCTGGCTTGCTTCTGTGAAAAGATGGCATGACCTGTGGAGAGCAGTTGCCTTCGTAGGGATCGCACTGCTGCGAATGGAAGCCCTCCCTTTAGCAATAGCGGGCGGACTGCTGATCCGCTGGGGCACGCGATGGGTACTGGTGATGGCCGCAGTTGCGGGTATAGCTGCACTGGGCTTCTATATCGGACCATGGGCATACCTGTACCGCAGCGAAGCCCTGGACCCCTCCATCCATCCTGATGTAAGCAATGCGAGCGTTTTTGCTCTGGCGTATCGCCCCACCTTCTGGAGTAGTCTATGGGGATGGGCAAAAGGGGTACTATACGGGCTGCTGGGTCCATTCCCTTGGCATATTCGTAAGCCACTCACGCTCTTATACGGCTTAGAGGTATGGGCGCTCGGCATACTCGGACTGTATTACGCATGGCAAGGGCGATGGGGTGTCCGCTCGCTCCTTTTACTCGGAGTGGGTGTATTTGTGATTGGGGTCATAGCGATGGCGATGCCGTACTGGGGCACGCTGGCACGCCAACGGCTGTATGGGCTGTACTTTGTTCTACTGGGTATCGGGAACGCTTTCCAGATAAAGCTTGAGCAGCAAGAGAACCGCCTCAGCGAGTCGTCGCTCACTCTCCTCCGTCAGTCCAGCGATATGGGGCGTGAGCAAAACTGAAGGGTGCGCTCGCAGAAAAGCCAGCGCCTGCGCATCTTCAGAAGAAAGCTTCTCAGGCGGCTCTACGGGAAAGGTATCTATTGCTGCGCCCCAAAGCCTTCCCTCTTTGAGGGCTTGCACGACAGAGGGCAAATGCACTATCCCCCCACGAGCGGGATTGATGAGCGCTATAGGCTGACGAAAGCGCCGAAGAAAGTCGGCATTTACCCAGTTGGCTGTCTCTGCCGTAAGCGGCACATGCAGGGAAAGGACATCTACCTGTTCAAAGAGTTCCTCTAATGTCACTTCTTGTACGCCCAGCCCGCCGAAACCCGCTTTGTATTTGTCATAGGCGAGGACCTGTGCGCCAGTGGCAGCCAGCAGGTGCGCCGTCCGACTGCCATTTTGCCCAAAGCCAATGATCCCCACTTTGAGAGAGGCCAGTTCGCGTCCTATGGACTGGTGCCGCATCCATGTACCTTCCTGCCGCAGCGCATGATGAGCCGAAAGGAACCGCCGACTCAGCATCAAAACCGCCGCCAGCACATATTCTGCGACCGGTATGGCGTTGGCTTGGGGCGTGCTGTATAGACGAATGCCCCGACCACGCAGCGCCGCTTTATCTATATGTTCTATGCCTGAACCGGCTCGGATGATGACTTGGAGCTTCGGGGCAGCCTGGAGGCGCTCTTCATTTACGGGAAAGGCGCCGCGCATGACCCAAATGTGGGTTTCTGACAGGGCGGCAGCCAGTTCGGCTTCAGTAGGGCGCTCTAAGTGGTGAGCTATGACGCGGGGCTCTCTCCGAAGGCGCTCAAGTAGCAGGGGATGGTAAGCCTCCGTCAGGAGCACCGAAATGGGCATAGTACAGATAGGTGTGAGCGATCGTTTGGAGGTTGCGGGTATGGGATAGGAGCACCTTTCCGGGTATCACCGTGAGCCGAAGCTTTTCATTTTCAAACTGCCTCTCTACCATACACCGATATGCCTGTAAGACGGCTTCGGGTACCTGCAGACGGGCAGCATAAAAGTGTCCTACCTCATCCCATACCGCGGGAGAAGGATATATACCTTCTGGCGGGGTAAGCGGCGTAAGGTCAGTGATAGTGAGCAGCCAGCCGGTTTCCTCTGCTAACTCCCGCAAGGCTGTCTCCACGGGCGTTTCGCCTGCATCTACCATACCCGCAGGGTGCTCATAAAACACCTCTCGCGCCGCCACACGATATTGCATCACTACCAGAAACTGCTCTTCTTGCGGCGGTGCATGAAGGGATAAGGCAATCGCCGCAAACCTACCCCGATGCGCTATCAGGCGCGGGCCCCCAGGAAAGCCTTCTACTTCTTCTATCCGAAGGATGGGATGCTCAAAGAGTAGTTTTCTGTCCATCCGCGCTATTTTTAGGGCTCTGACCCGTCACAAAGGCGCCAGAGATCACCAAACGAAGCGCATCCACACCCCGCATCCGAAGCGGAATGATCTGATCCCTCGGCACAAAAACAACCTCCCCCGTCAGCGCAGCAAAAGCAAATGGTACAAATACCGCAACCATGTCATACCCAGGAATAGGTTCTTCATGGGTAAGGAATCCAATCTGATAAGTCTGCGTGTGGGGATTGGGTCGGAAAAGCACTGGATGATCAAAGCGATAGGAGCGTCGGGAGGTATCCACCAGTTCGCGCACTGAGCTATACAGGAAGCCAATGAAGGGGATTTTCCGAATCCGCTCCTCAAAGGAAGCTATCAGGGTAGGTCCCAGCCAATGAGTCCCGACATATCCCAGCACAGTAAGTCCCACAACGAGCAAAAGGATACCCAAACCGGGCATGCCTGTCGGGAGGATATTATCCAGCCAGCGAAGAATAAGCCACAGTACATATATCGTCGCTAATGCGGGTAGAAAGAGAAATACCCCTCGCAAAAAGTACCCGGCGAGAATGCGCAGGGTACGCCGTAGGGTACTTATGAAGGGGAAAGATGTCATAGCTTATAGCTTTTCGTCTGGGTGTCCATTCGCGATAGGGGAATCCAGGGCACGCAAAAGCCGCGGTAAGCGCCCCATAGAGGCGATTTCCCGCCAGGCTTTTTTGACTTCTTTTGCGATAAACCCAAAATACACCTTCCCACCTTCTAAGGCGGTCAGGACGCCTGATTTAGCGAGGACGGTCGCCCGAGCGCCAATCCGGATTCCACTGGGCACCCCCACCTGTCCCCACAATACAACCCCATCTTCTATGATGCAGGTGCCCGCTATCCCCACTTGAGCCGCTATTTGACAATTTCGCCCAATAAAGGTATCATGCCCTATCTGCACAAGATTATCAATCTTCGTGTGGTCGCCAATATAAGTATCCGAAGTAACGCCGCGATCTATGGTAGTATTGGCACCGATCTCCACATAATCGCCGATAACGACCCGCCCCTTGCTGAGCAGCCTTTCAGAGGAGTGAGGCATCCGCTTGTAATAAAAAGCATCCCCCCCAATCACACATCCCGACTGTATCACCACATGCGAACCAATATGAGTATAAGCACCGATAGAAACGCCGGGATAGATGATCGTATCCCGCCCGATATAGCAATACGGACCTATCACGGTATTATGTCCGATTCGGCAGCCGGGCTCTATGTAAGTGCCTTCCCCAATGATGACATTTTGCCCGATTTCCACCCCGGGATACCGCTCCTGTGTGGTGCGAAAAGCCGGTGAGATGCTCGGACGAAAGTACTCCAAAAGCTGATTGAAACTGCGAAATGGAAAAGGCACATAAATGAGGGCTTTACCAGCCGGTGGGTCTACTTCTTGATTGATGAGGATGACGGAAGCGGGGCTTTCTAATGCTCGGCGCAGGTATTTCGCTACATCGGTAAAAGTAATGTCGCCCGGCTCCACCCGGTGAATCTCGTTGATGCCCGTAGCAGTGACCTCTGGGTCACCTATCAAAGAACCGCCCACCAGCGTAGCAATCTCGTGGGCTTTATGCGCGGGTATCTTCATGTGACTGAAAGTTTTTCCATAAGAAAGAAGGAACGGGCAAAGGCGTGCGCTCCGTATATTTCGCTGAGTGGCGCCGACTGTAGGGAATCTCTACATGCCCTTCTGGCGCAAAGAAGATAAGCTGCCCGATAGGCATGCCCGCATACACCTTCACGGGGTGAATGACCGAAATCTCCAGCGTCCAGTGATTGCAAAAGCCAATGTCGCCCTTGCTGGCAGTGGAATGAATCTGTATCCCCAAGCGCCCCACACTGCTTTTCCCCTCCAAAAAAGGCACATAGGCGTGGCTTTCAGTGTATTCTTCAGTAGCGCCAAGATAAAGGACCCCCGGCACCAAATACAGACCCGTGGGCGGAATCTTCAACACCGTGGAGCGAGCCGGATAGCGCACATCCAGCGCATTTTGCGCATAGATACGCAGGTAAGGTCCCAAATGCACATCATAGCTATTGCTGCCCAAAGCTTCTCTGCGAAATGGCTCTATACGCAGTTCCCCTCGGTTCAGCGCTTCCAAGATTTGGGCATCGGTAAGAATCATAGCTTTTCAGCGATTTTGGCTGCCCAACTGCCTTTCGCTTGGGCAGGGGAAATAGCGGGCGCCGGCGACGGCTTCTCAGCAGCAGGCTTAGCCGTCGGCGACGCTCCTATCCCTTGCGCCAGCTGCTCCAACCGCTCCAACTGAAGCGATAAAAACGCCTTCAACTCCAAAATAATATCTTGCCGTCGCTGCTCTAAGTGTTGTATGGTTTCCTCCAAGCGGGCTTTCTGCTGTTGAGCGTTATTGATCATTTGTTCGGCTTTTTGCTGGGCTTCTTGTAAGATCAAAGCGGCGTTTTTTTCGGCATTTTGGAGGGTTAGGCGGCTGGCTTCCTCTGCCTGCAGCAGCGTGCGCTGTAAAATGCTCTCCATTTCCTTATAGCGAGCCAGTTCTGCCGTAAGCTGCTCTACTTTTTGCTTGAGGGCATGTTTTTCGTCCAGCAGGGCGCCCCAAGCTTGGGCTACCTGCCGCAAAAATGTGCGGACTTCTTCGGGGTCGTAGCCACGCAGGGAGCGGTTGAAGGTTTGATTCTGAATATCTATGGGGGTAAGCATAGCCCGCAGAGAGCAAAGGTATCAAAAACTATGCCTGTGCTTAGACGGGGACGAGGGCTGGGCGTGCCGCCCGTTCAAACTCCTCGCGGTATTTCTGGACAATAGCGCGCACGGGCCACACCGCCGCATCCGCAAGCGCACATATAGTACGACCCTCTATTTGATTTGCAACGGAAAGCAGACGATCTATGTCCGCATACGTAGCCGTCCCATCTAAAAAGCGATGAAGGATTTGCTTCATCCAGCCAGTCCCTTCCCGGCAAGGGGTACACTGCCCACAGGATTCATGTTTGTAGAAAGCCGCTATCCTGTAGGCAAAGCGCACCATGTCTGTATCTTCATCCAGAACCAGCATGCCGCCTGTGCCCATCATGGAGCCTACCTTGCGCAGGGCATCGGCGCTCATGCGTACCCCCTCTATCTCTTCGGGCTTGAGGATAGGAGTAGAAGAGCCGCCAGGGACGACCCCTTTGAGCTTTTTGCCGTTGCGAATCCCCCCCGCCACCTCATAAATCAGATCCGTAATCAGCATGCCACTGGGGTACTCGTACAGCCCGGGACGATTCACATGTCCTGAGATGCCGTACAAAATAGGTCCTGGATGCTCTGGCACGCCTATTTGGGTGTAAGCGGCTGCCCCCATGCGCATCACCAGAGGCACATGCGAAAGCGTCTCTACATTATTGATAGTGGTAGGGCTGCCCCAGAGCCCTTTTTGAGCAGGGAAAGGCGGCTTATAGCGGGGATAAGCGCGCTTGCCCTCCAGCGACTCCATCAGACCCGTTTCCTCCCCACAGATATAAGCGCCCGCCCCCTTATGCACATAAAGCTGCGTCGTAAAGCCACTGCCCAGAATGTTTTCTCCAATATAGCCCCTCTCATACGCTTGATCCACCGCCTGCTGGAGAATATCTATCCAGTCGGCATATTCGCCCCGCACATAGACATAGATGGCATCTATTTGCATGGCGTACGCCGCTATTAGCGCCCCTTCGATGAAAAGATGGGGATTGAACTCCAAAATGCGCCGGTCTTTGAAGGTGCCGGGTTCGGACTCATCACCGTTAGCGGCAAGGTAGCGGGGCACGCCTTCTTTTTTCGGGGGCATGAAACTCCACTTGAGTCCGGCGTTGAAGCCTGCACCGCCCCGTCCGCGGATGTTAGCGGCTTTGACTTCCTCTATCACCTGCGCCGGCGAAAGCTCTCGCAGTACTCGCCTAAGCTGTTCATAGCCTCCATGCTGCTCATACACCCTAATGTCCCGCAGATTCGGTATGCGCGGCAAAAGCAGCGGCTTATAACTGCGCCACTCCATACGCCAAAGTAAAACCATTTTGGGCAATATGTTTATCTTTGTCGCATGCAAAAGCTCAGCCTCACCCTCTTATCCGGAGCTATCCTGTGGGCGCAAATCACCTTCGAGAAAACAGAACATGACTTTGGTGAAATCTTAGAAGGCCCGCCCGCTGTCTATACCTTTACCTTCAAAAATACAGGCACAAAACCCGTCAAGCTCACTTCTGTCAAGGCTTCTTGTGGTTGTACCACGCCAAGTTGGACTCAAGACCCTGTTCCCCCTGGCGGCACCGGTCAAGTGCAAGCTTCTTACGACACCAAAGGACGCCCAGGCCACTTTGTCAAAACTATCACCGTCCAGCACGATGCCAGCGAGCAGCCTATCATCCTCACCATCAAAGGCGTCGTCAAAACCTCTAACCAACCCCAAGACAAATATGCCGAAGTGGATGGCAATCTCGGGTGGACTAAGCGCCGCGAAAGCTTCGGACATGTGAAATCTGACCAGAACCCCTCCCTGACTTTTGAGGTGAAAAACATTGGGCAAGTGCCCGTGGAGTTTGTGGAAGGGATTGAGCTCAAGCCGATGTTCAAACTGAGCTTTTCCCCTAAGGTGCTGGCACCCAATCAGGAAGGCAAAGTAATCATCACCTTAGACGGGAAAGCCGCTCGCGCCGCCGGCTGGAAAAATCAATCGGGCTTTTATGAAATCATTCGCATTCGCACCACGGACCCGGTCAGCGCAGAGAAGCAGCTCGTCGTAAATGGAAGCTTTGAGATCGCCTACACCCCCGAGGAACTGGCAAAGGCGCCTAAGGCAGTTTTCCCCGTGACAGAGTTTGACGGCGGGGAAGTCTTAGAGGGGCAAATGGTGGAGTATCGCTTCACCCTGCGCAACGAAGGCAAAAGCGACTTAGTGATTGAAAGTGTGCGCGCCTCCTGCGGCTGCACAGCAGTAGAACCAGCAGAAAAAGTCCTCAAGCCCGGTCAAAGCACGGAAATCATAGCGAAGTTTGACTCGCGCGGGCGCACAGGCATGCAGCATAAGACCATTACTGTGGAGACTAACGATCCGTTGAATGGACGCGTCATCCTCCACCTCAAAGCGAATGTGATTTCGGCTTCGGGCTTCGGCGTCGGCGGCAGTGCGCCCATGAGCAGCAGTAGCTATTGAGGCGATGCTCTGGGATGCCATCATCGTCGGGGCAGGTCCGTCGGGCTTAGCCAGCATACGAAAGCTACGGGAAGCCGGGCTGTCTGTGCTGGCTTTTGAGAAGCGCCACGATGTCGGCGGCGTATGGCTCTATGAAGATGACCCCGAAGGGCATTCCAGCGCTTACCAGACCCTCACCATGATCGCCTCCGGCAAAACCGTCACCGCTATCGCCGAGGAGCTGTCGCTGTCGGTCAAGACCGTCAGCGAATACCGGGCACGGCTGCTCGTAAAGATGAAACTCAAGAACAGCGCGGAACTGACCCACTACGCCATCAAGAACCAGCTGATCGAATAAGGCGCGCCGATCTCGTTGCCGAATCCCAAGCGATGCTACACTGGCTTGTCGCCATCCGATGGCGGCGCAATGCAGTCCAGACGAG
>CAZZMF010000039.1:0-7955 GCA_964655255.1 uncultured Sphingobacteriaceae bacterium | reverse complement strand
AGATGATAGCTTTGCTCCCACGGTGCAGGCATTGGCAGCCTATCCTGAGGCGGAAGTACTTGTTGTACCCCATAGGGGAAAGATAGCTTCCCTCAATCAAGCCCGGGAACAAGTCAAGACTTTCTATGCATTGATCACGGATGCTGATATTGTGCTCTCCGAAAAGTCTCTACGATATGCGGTTCGTCAGGCGGAAGCGGACCCCCAAATAGGACTGGTAGGGGGAATCCGTTATGTGCTGCCTGAAAGATACCGCATGGGTGTGGCAGTCAATGAAGCCGTTTATCTGGGATATGAGCAGAAAATTGCCTTAGCTGAGAGTGAATGGGGATATGCGCTGGGTGTAGGTGGAGGCTTCTTACTTGTAAAAAAGCCTTACTGGACAGCTATGCCTCCCGGGGTCGCAGATGATCTCTACTTCAATCTGGAGGTGGGGCTACGTGGAGGGAAAAGTGTTCTTGAACCAGAGGCACGTGGATATGAGCTACCATCCGCTACGGTAAAAGAGGAGTACAAGCGAAAAGTAAGAATCGCGTATAACGCTTTTCATACGCTTGCCCACAGGTTCTCATGGAGAGAGGCGTTGCGGGTGCCTATGTTTGCGTTTTTCTTTCTGTCGCACAAAGTCTCCCGATACATAATAGCTCCGGTTGCCGTTATTATGCTGACCGGAGTATCCGTTATTCTGACTATTCAGCTAACATCACCCGTGTATAGTGCTGTCTGCGGCCTACTGGTTTTTGCATGGCTGCAGGGGTACCTCATCTGGAAAATACCAGCGCTTAGGCTGCCCAAGCTCCTTTCTTTACCTGGTTACTTCATTTTAGCGCACATGGCGCAGCTCGCAGGCCTGTGGAAGTTTCTCCGAGGGGAGGATCCCTTGAAAGTCTGGCAGCGTTTGCCGCGCACTGAACTGCAACCTTCACGGCCATGATATGGACACCTGAGATAGAACTGGCACCGCCGCGGTCGGAGCCCCTTCGGTGGGAGGGGTTGCCGTTTGGACGAATCTTTAGCCGTCATATAGCGGTCGCCCGATATGCCGAGGGCACATGGCAAAAGCCCCACATCCAACCGTTTGGAGAGATTCCGCTTCATCCGGGGACATCGGCGCTGCATTACGGGCAGGCGATATTTGAGGGAATGAAAGCCTACCAGCGTCCAGATGGGACGCGCTTCGCTTTCCGCGTAAAAGACCACTGGCAGCGCTTGAACCGTTCCGCTGCGCGCCTCGCCATGCCCGAAGTCCCCTATGAACTCTTCACAGAACTGCTGCGAACTCTCTTGCGGTTGGAAACAGACCTCTTTCCCCCCGATACCTCGCATGCCCTGTATATTCGTCCTGTTTATTTTGCTACGGATCCTTGGCTGGGGGTACGGGCCTCGGAAACTTATATGCTTTTGATTTATCTCACGCCTGTGGGACCGTACTATTCGGGAGAAGTGCGGGCATACGTAGAGACAGAGATGACCCGTGCTGCTCCCGGCGGCACCGGCAATATCAAAATGGCAGGCAACTACGCTGCTGCGCTCCTCAGCGGCAAACGCGCCCAGCAGCACGGCTGTCAAGTTTCCCTTTGGCTGGATGCGCTTGCCCATGAGTACATAGAGGAATTCAGCACGATGAACGCCTTCGTCGTGCGGCGCGGTCCGCGACTCATTACGCCTCCCTTAGACCGAGGGACCATCTTAGCAGGTATCACGCGCGATACGCTTTTGCATTTAGCGAGAGCCGCAGGCATCCCCGCAGAAGAGCAAGACATCTCCATCCATGAAATCACCGAGGGTATCGCTCACGGTGAAGTGTTGGAGATTTTTGGGAGTGGCACGGCGGCGACAGTCATGCCCATACGGGCGCTGTATTACGCTGGGAAAGTATGGGAACTTCCCCAGGCGCACCCCGTAGCTGATGCGCTATTGAATGCGTATCGGAAAGTCCTTTTTGACGGGCAAACATCTCCTCCCGTTGCAGACTGGATATGGCAGATATAGACTTAGCGAATCTGCGGCGACAATATACCCAAGCAAGTCTTTCTGAGGACGCTGCGCCAGCTGATCCGTTTGTGCTTTTGCGGCAGTGGCTGGAGGAGGCTATAGCGGCGCAGCTTTTAGAGCCAAATGCCTTCGTGCTGGCGACCGCAGATAAAGCCGGGCAACCTCATGCTCGGGTCGTCTTATTGAAGGGATTAGAGCCCCCTTACTTGTACTTTTACACGAACTACGAGAGCGCCAAAGCTCAGGAAATGGCAGAAAATCCCCGGGTGGCGGCGACCTTTTGGTGGGATGTGCTGGAGCGACAGGTGCGCATAGAGGGGCATGTGGAAAAAGCCCCCGCAGCGGTGTCAGATGCCTATTTCGCCACCCGTCCATACGGGAGCCAAATCGGGGCATGGGCATCTCCACAAAGCCGTCCCATCACGGCGGCTGAACTACAAGCCCGCTGGGCTGAGTATAGCCAGAAATACCCCGAAGGCAATGTACCCCGCCCCCCCTATTGGGGAGGGTATCGGATTATCCCGCACCGGATGGAGTTTTGGCAGGGGCGCCCTAATCGCTTCCATGACCGTATCCTCTACCTGCGCCAAGGCGAGACTTGGCAGAAGCAGCGCTTAGCGCCTTAGAGGTTCTGGATGTAGAATCGCTCCCCGTATTTGTGAGTCAAGGCTTCCATACGCTGACGAAAGCGCTCCTTGCCTGTCCATTCCACAAAGTGAAAGACACCCCCCGTAAAAGGCGCAAACCCCCAGCCTAAAATAGAGCCCACATCCCCATCGGCTTTCTCTAAAAGCACGCCTTCGTCGTAGGTGCGGTGGGCTTCGGCGACTTGGTCATATAGGAAGCGGTCTTTGAGGTCGTTGTATTCAGCAGGGGAGACAGCGCGCGGAGGGAAGTATTGAGCCAGCCCATGCCACAGGTGCTTTTTACTGCCATCAGTGGGGTACTCGTAAAAGCCCTTTCCAGCTTTGCGTCCGAGGCGTCCGAGCTCTTCTACAAAGAGCTTTCCGATATCCGACACCGGATCATCGCTGAGGGTAATCCCTAAATCTGCTTCGGTCTGGCGTAGGATGCTGTACATGAGCGAGATACTGACTTCATCTGCCAAGGCGAGGGGTCCTACAGGCATGCCGGCTTGACGACCAAGGTTTTCTATGAGAGCGGGGGGAATGCCTTCCTTTAGCATGCGCAGCCCTTCCCGTACGTAGGTGCCAAAGACCCGCGAAGTGAAAAAGCCTCGGCTATCCCGCACGACAATAGGGACTTTACCGATCTTTTTTGCAAAGTCCAGTGCCCAGGCTAAGGTGTGATCGTCGGTGCCTTTGCCGAGGATGATTTCCAGCAGGGGCATGCGTTCGGCTGGGGAGAAGAAGTGCAAGCCTATAAAGCGGTCGGGGATGCCGGCGGCTTCGGCGAGGCTGGTGATAGGGAGGGTAGAGGTATTAGAAGCAAGGATGCCGTCGGGATTGAGATAAGGACGCACTTCTTGATAGACTTGGGTTTTGACGGCGCGGTTTTCAAAGACGGCTTCTATGACGAGGTCACTACCGGCAAGGTCGTCGTAGTGAAGGGTGAAGTGAAGGCGACTGCGAATGGCTTCGGCTTCGGAGGGGGCGAGGCGCCCGCGACGCACAGCTTTCTCTAATAAGTCAGTGGCGAAACGCTCACCCATTTGGAGGGCAGTTTCGTCGGTGTCTTTGACCCAAGTGTCATATCCCGCAGTGGCACACACATAGCCGATAGCCCGTCCCATCATCCCCGCGCCGAGAATGGAGACTTTTCTGATATGGGCGGGCGGTATCGCCTTAGGACGATGGGGAAGGTGCAAAAGGCGCTGCCGCTCCACAAATAGGGTACGTACCATCGCCCGCGCGGTCGGGGTCGTCAGCGTCTTAGCAAAATAGCGGCTCTCTATTTGCAAGCCCTGTACGATAGGCACCTGTACGCCCTCATATATTGCGCTGAGCGCATACTGCAAGCCGGGGTAGTGCCCATAACTCCTTTCTCGTAGCTTGGCGATGGCAGCGGCAAAGATGCTTCGTCCCATTTCGCTTTGGACTTTCGGACCCGGCAAGCGAAAGTCTGATTGATGCCATGGATTGCTGGCTTGGGGATGGGCATGGAGCCATGCCAGGGCTTTTTCTATGAGGGCGTTGCGGTCTTCCACTAACTCTTCCACGAGACCCGCTTGGAGAGCCTCTTGGGGACGCAGCCGCCGTCCCTCTAAAATAAGCTCTATGCTATTCATCAGCCCGATTTTACGGGGCAAGCGTTGGGTGCCCCCAGCGCCGGGCATGAGCCCTAAGGTGGCTTCTGGAAGACCAATCTCTATCTGGGGATCCGCCAAAGCTATCCGGTGATGACATGCCAGAGCGAGCTCATATCCGCCACCGAGAGCTGCTCCGCTAATCGCAGCTACGACTGGCTTGCCGCCTGTCTCTATCCTTAGAAAAATCTCCTGTATCTGCCAACTCGCCGCATAAATCGCCTGCGCATCACCAGCTTCCATAAGCTGGCGTATCGTCTCAATATCCGCCCCAGCGATGAACTCTTTATTTTTTGAGCCGATAACGATCCCTTTGACAGTGGAGTCTGTAAGGACGCTCTCTAACGCCTGCGCAAATAGTTGTATACTTTCTGCACTGAGCACGTTCGCGCGGGGCATGTGCCACAGCAGGAGAGCATATCCCCCCTCCCTCTCGATGCTGATCATAGAGCAAAAGTACGGAAGCCCCCATCTCCCTGTGGGGAGGGAACTTGCGAGTGGATGCTAAGATTTTTTTGTATGTTTGCAGCGGCCAAACTTAGCCGAGATGAGGGAATTTTTTCAACGCTTTGAGTGGGATGAACAAACGCTAACTTATCGCCGGGTCTCGCTCCTCTCTTGGAAGGCTATTCGCAGCATACCGAGAGTATTTTTCTGGGGGCTTTTATTTGGTGTAGGGCTCACGCCTCTTACCTATTATTCTCTTTGGGAGCGCTATATACTCCGTTCTGTAGAGAAGAACATAGTCCGGATTCGCCAAGCTCAGCAGGCGATTCAAGCGGAAATCAGTGAAATAGATAAGCAGCGGCAGGTTTTGTACGAGCGGATGCAGAAGTTTTATCGTCCGCTCCTTGGCATGGCGCCCCTCTCTCCTGAAACATGGAACGGGGGGATGGGGGGCGCAGCTACGACGCCCGAAGAGCTTCCCTTGTATCAGACTAACCTTCTTTTGGCAGAATACCTAGCGATAGAGAAGCACTTTGCCGAGATGAACGCGCGACTGGACCGGATGCCGTGCATCATGCCGGTAAATGGTCCCATCGTCAGCGGTTTTGGCATGCGCGCTGATCCTTTTACGCGTCAGCCGAAGTTCCATGAAGGCATAGACATAGATGCCCCGCTCGGCGCGCCTGTGCGCGCCGCTGCAGCGGGTAGAGTCATCACAGCTGATTGGAATAACGGCGGCTACGGCCTTGAAGTAGAGATTGACCACTTCAACGGCATCGTAACTAAATATGCCCACCTCTCGAAGGTCGCCGTCAAACGGGGTGATCTCGTCACACGGGGGCAAATAATCGGCTACGTAGGTTCTACGGGCTATTCCACAGGACCGCATCTCCACTATGAGGTCATAGAAAATGGCATCAAAGTGAATCCCGAGAAGTATATCCTGATCCCCTAAACCTGTCGTTGCTTTGCTTGCTTACGCCCGTGCCGTAGGAGATATGAGGCATTTGGCTTACCTTCGCGGATTATGTATCTCAAGCTGACTGTAGCGGGTCGCCTTGGACGTGATGCGGAACTTCGCTCCCTATCCAACGGTCATGTCATACGCTTTTCCATACCCCATACGCAACGCCTACCTTCCGGAGAGGAGAGAACTCAGTGGATAGAATGCTCCTATTGGCGCAATCCTACTGACAGCACTGAGGTGGTCAAGTTTCTCAAAAAAGGCACGGTTGTACTCGTAGAAGGTACGCCCAGTGTGCGCTTGTATACTCGTCAGGACAATACCCCGGGGATTAGCTTAGACTGTCGGGTACAAAACTTGCGCATTTTGGCGTATCCGCCCAGTGAAAGCGGCGCCAGTGGAGTCCAGGCTTCAGAGCCGCAGGTAGAGCCAGAAGAACCTATCCCACCGGACATTTCGGACGACAGCGATTTGCCTTTCTGAGGTAGAAGCGCTTGTTATACCAACGCGGCGTATATGCTTTTGTTTTTGGGTGCGGCGGCGCCGAAGGCGCCGCCGCACCCCCCACCAGTGAAGCACAAAAAGGTAAGCAAATACAGAGCTTTGGTATTAGAGCGCATCAGAGAACACTTGCGTCCATATATTTCGTCGCCCCAGTCCTTTCTCGTTGCCTTCAGTGGTGGACCTGACTCTGTGGCGCTGGCACTTATCCTGCGTGAGTTAGGTCATCAGGTGCTTTTGGCTTATGTCAATCACAACCTGCGTGGCTCCGCCTCCGAATATGAAGCCCAGTGGGTACGCAAGTTTGCAATTACCGAGGGGTTTCCCTTAGAAGTCCTTGAGCTGTCAGGCGCAAGCCTTTCATCTCGGGTAGGGCTTCAGGCGCAGGCTCGTGCCTTGCGCTACGCTTGGATGGAACGCCTCATGGAAGAGAAAAGTATTCCTTGGGGCGCTACCGCACACACATGGGATGACCAGATGGAGACCCTGCTATTTCGGCTGGTGCGCGGAGGATTGCACTGGGACTGGCGGGGCATTCCTTTTCGGCGGGGGCGCTGGATAAGACCTCTTCTCTTTACCACGCGAGCAGAAATCATAGCCTATTTGCACAGCAAAAGCGCAGCGTACCTTCTGGATTACACCAACTATACCCCCAAATACCTGCGCAATCAGATCCGCTGGTATGTTCTGCCTCCGCTATACCGGCTCAATCCCAGCTTGCGTCAGCTTTGGTATGAGAAGGCAGACATAGCTCGTTATCAGCGTCGCCACCTTATGGGGCTGTACAAACGGTGGGAGCGAAGAGCTTTCCATTCCACGCCTTATGGAGAAGTGCTAACGCGCCCTCTGCCAAAAGATGCCTTTTTCATCATCCTGCGGCGGCGCTGGAAAGTAGATACCCCCACCCTCAAGCGCCTTTGGTCCCTATGGAAAAATCGCAAAAGCGGGGCTATGTATTTGAGCGGAGAAACTATTTTCGTGCGGACCCCTACCGCTCTCCAGAAAGGCGAACGGACTCTATGGTCGCCTCAATGGGAACCGCTGGAAGTGCCCCCTGCCGCCATGACCCTGAAATGGGGTATATGGCATATAGAAACTGGAATGGGCGAGCCTCCCAACGACGCCCTCGTATGGGATAGAGCACGGCTTATTTTCCCGTTGCGGGTGCGTCTATGGCAAAAAGGCGATAGATATGCACCTTTCGGCATGCACGGCTCCACGAAAAAAGTCAGCGATGTTCTTCAGGAAATACGATGGTATGGCTTTGAGCGGCGGCATGCTTTTGTAATAGAAAGTGCCGATGGAGAGATTGTAGGGGTATGGGGGTATCGTCCTTCTCATCATACGGCTGCGTTGCCCTCCAGTGCAGAAACTTTTTACCTTCGGGCGCGATATGGCGATGCTTTCCCGTTTGACGCCCCTGCTCCGTAGCGCTGATTTCACGCGTCCTGAGTTCTTCTTCAATCGTGAACTGAGTTGGTTAGAGTTCAACGCGCGCGTTTTAGAGGAGTCGCTGCATAAGGTGCATCCTCTCCTTAGTCGGGCGCGTTTCTTGTCTATTTTTTATAGCAACCTGGATGAGTTTTTCATGATACGGGTCGCTGGCATCAAAGAACAAATCCGAGCCGGCGTGCGCCAACGCGGTGCTGATGGACTGACCCCTCGGCAGACCCTGCAACGCATCCGCGAACGTGTGCGCGAACTCCTTGCCCATGCAGAACGCATATTCTATGATGAGCTACTCCCTGCCTTAGAAGCCGAAAGCATCTTCATCTATCAAGG
>CAZZMF010000038.1:0-7972 GCA_964655255.1 uncultured Sphingobacteriaceae bacterium | reverse complement strand
CCCTCAAGCAAGCACTGCGTCCCGACACGCTTCTCGTTGCCATCATGCTGGCAAATAATGAAACTGGCGTCCTCCAACCTATAAAAGCTCTGGCTACGGTGGCGCATGAGCAGGGAGCTATCTTTTTATGCGATACGACGCAGGCGATTGGAAAGGTGCCGGTTTCGCTACCAGATTTGGATGTGGATGTAGCGGTGCTATCGGCGCATAAGTTTTATGGTCCGAAGGGCATCGGAGCGCTCTATACGCGCCGGCGGGCGCCGCGGGTGAGCGTACAGCCGTTGATTCTCGGGGGGGGACATGAACGGGGACTGCGCAGTGGCACGCTCCCTGTACCTCTGATAGTGGGCATGGCAACGGCATTTGACCTCGTGCACCGCGACCTGCCCCAAGAAAGCCAGCGCCAAGCCGCCCTGCGAGACAAGCTTATGCAAGGGATTCGGGCGTTATACCCAGCGGCGATTGTACATGGGCTACAAGCCCCCCGCCTGCCCAATACGCTGAGTATTGCTTTTCCGGGGCTAAAAGCATCGGATATTCTGGCGCGGGCGCCGCTCTTAGCAGCAGCCACGGGGTCTGCTTGTACTTCTGCGCGTCCGGAGCCCTCGCATGTGCTGCTTGCGATGGGCTGTGCCCCAGAGGTGGCCCGTAGTACGCTGCGCTTTTCTGTGGGGCGCCTGACACAGGAGAAAGAGATTGACCAAGCCCTCCACTATCTGTCCATCGCCTTACAGGCCCTACACCCCGCATAAGGGAGTCGTTTTTCGCCTGCTCAAAATACCCAAAACTCCCTTACCTTCGCAGAGATGCAAGCTATAGCAGAAGCCAAGTTAGAAACCGTTACTCGTCGCCGTATCAAAAAGGTAGCTGTATTAGGTGCGGGCGTCATGGGGTCTCAAATTGCCTTGCACTTTGCGGGGGCGGGCTTCCCTGTGCTCTTACTGGACATTGCGCCCAAAGAGCTCACACCCGAGGAAGCCGCTAAGGGACTGTCTCTGGAATCCCCCCAAGTCCGGAATCGCATCGTCAATGAACTCTTTCAGCGGGCGCTCAAACTCTCGCCTTCGCCTGTGTATGATAGCACTGTCCCTCAACGCATTACGCTTGGCAACTTCACTACTGATCTGCCCAAAATCGCCGAAGCTGATTGGGTGATTGAAGTCGTCGTAGAAGATCTCAAAATCAAACGCGCCCTCTACGAGGAGGTAGAAAAATATCGCCGCCCTGGGACGCTCATCACCAGCAATACCTCTGGGATACCGATACGCTTCCTTGCAGAAGGGCGATCGGAGGACTTTCGGCGGCATTTTGCAGGGACGCACTTCTTCAATCCGCCGCGGTACCTTCCCCTGCTTGAAATCATTCCCGGTCCCGATACGGACCCTGAGGTTATTCAGTTTTTGATGGACTTTGGGCAAGTTCATCTCGGTAAGCAGACCGTCCTATGTAAGGATACCCCAGCCTTCATCGCTAATCGTGTAGGGGTTTTTGCTATTATGCACCTCCTCCATGCGATGCGCCGCTATGGGGTATCGGTGGAAGAAGTAGATCGCCTCACTGGACCCGTGGTGGGTCATCCTAAATCAGCTACTTTCCGCACAGCGGATGTGGTCGGCTTGGATACCCTCGCCAAAGTTGCCCAAGGGCTCTATCAAAACTGTCCTGAGGATGAAGCGAGAGAGATATTCCAACTGCCCGATTACCTTCAAAAGATGTTGGACAAGGGGCTCTTTGGCGAAAAAACGGGCAAGGGCTTCTATCAAAAGCTTCGCGTCAATGGCGGTAGCGAGATTTATAGCCTCAATTTAGAGACGCTGGAGTATCAGCCCCAGAAGAAAGTCCGTTCGCCACTACTGGAGCAGCTTCGGCAGGAGGAAGATCTGCGTAAGCGTCTGCGTCTCATCGCTAAATCCGAAGAGCCCTACGCCCGTCTCCTGCAAGAGAACATGGGCGCGCTCTTTGCCTATGTCTCTAATCGGATTCCGGAGATAGCGGATGAAATCTACCCGATAGATGAGGCGGTGCGGGCAGGCTTTGGCTGGCAACTGGGACCTTTTGAGAAGTGGGACGCCGTCGGTGTAGAGGCAGGTATCGCTGCGGCTGAGCGCGCTGGCTTCTCTGTGGCCCCCTGGGTGCGTCAAATGCTGGAAAAAGGCTTTACCAGCTTCTACACCATCCGCAATGGGCGCCGCTATGTGTATAGTCCCCAGCAGGCAGACTACATAGAACTGCCAGGACAGGATCGCTTCATCATTTTGGACACGCTACGGCAAGACCGCGTCATCTGGCGCAATAGCGGGGCTTCGCTTTTTGACTTAGGGGATGGGGTATTGTGCCTGGAGTTTCACACCAAGATGAATGCTATCGGTGGCGAGGTCTTAGAAGCTATCAATAAAGCCATAGACATTGCCGAGCGGAGCTACGACGGGCTCATTATTGGCAATCAAGGCGAAAACTTCTCCGCTGGAGCAAACTTGGCGATGATCTTCATGCTGGCGGCGGAGCAGGAGTGGGATGAACTGGACATGGCGGTGCGGATGTTCCAGCGAACGGTCATGCGACTTCGTCATAGTGCGATCCCTGTGGTCGTAGCACCGCACGGGCTGACGCTGGGGGGAGCTTGCGAAATGGCGCTTCACGCAGATGGCGTACAAGCCGCCGCTGAGACCTATATCGGCTTAGTAGAAGTCGGGGTGGGTCTTATACCCGCAGGCGCCGGCACGAAGGAAATGGCTGCCCGCATCGCTGAGCGATATGTGGATGGCGATGTAGAAATCAACTACTTCCGCGACATTCTTACCCTCATAGCTACGGCGAAGGTAGCGACCTCGGCTTTTGAAGCGATACAGTTCGGCTACCTCAAGCCGCACCAGACGCGCATTACCCTCAATCGCCAAAAGCTCTTACGAGATGCCAAAGCCCATGTGCTCTTCCTTGCTCAACAGGGATACGTTCCGCCGCAGCCGCGCACCCAAATACGCGTGCTGGGACGCACAGCCCTCGGCGCTGTGGAAGCTTCCATTTACCAAATGTGGCAGGCGGGCTATATCACCGAATATGATCGCCATATCACCCTCAAGCTTGCTTATGTCCTCGCAGGTGGCGACCTTACGGGGGTTCAGTACGTGTCGGAGCAGTACCTTCTGGACTTGGAGCGAGAAGCTTTCCTGAGCCTGTGTGGGGAAAGGCGCACCCTTGAGCGTATCCAGCACATGCTCCAAACAGGCAAGGCCCTGCGTAACTGATCCCTCTGCTGAGTATAGCGCCGCTCATGGCGCAGATCTTTCGTCTGGGAGCGTGTGTAGTGGAGGTACGCGAACCTACCCGCCCCACTGATCGCACGCTTTTTCTTCTGCCAGGATGGAACTATCCCCGCACCAAATGGTGTGAAGAAAGTTCTGTCTGTGCCGAAGCCCTACGGCGTGGCTATCGCCTTGTGCTCTTGGAGATGGGAAAAAGCATTTACGCCTCCCAGAGCTTTCCAGAGACGCGGGCGGACTGGAAGCTCTATCCTACGATGCGCACGCTATTGGATACGGTTTTTCCTGAGCTGCAGCGCCGTGGGCTTCTCATCCCAGGGAAAGGGTATCTACTCGGATTATCCACTGGGGGGCGCGGTGTAGTCCTCATTCTGGCGCAGACGGGGAAGCTCTTCGCAGCGGGAGCGGCCTTATCGGGCGACTTTGATCCGCATCTGGACCCACGGGACCCGCTGCTTACCGGATGGTATGGACGCTATAGCCAGCGGTGGGACCTCGTGGATAACCCAATGCGCCTTGTTGAAAAGCTTCAGCGACCGCTTTTTCTGGCGCATGGCGTAGCAGACCCCATCGTTCCCTATCAACATTCCCAGCAGTTGTACCACCGGCTCAAGCAGCTCAAGCCAGACCTTCCCTGCGAACTGCACTTGGACCCTAAGGGCAAGCACGACTTTGCCTTCTGGGATAAGTATGGGCGTATGGCGCTGGACTTTTTTGAGCGATATGCTGCCCCATGAGAAGAGCGCATGATATGGGTACTTTTGCATACACTTAGCCGGAACAATGACCGAGAATAGCTGGGCAGCTTTACTTATCGTCGCCCTGAGTGGCATTTTTAGTGCAGTGGCAGTGCTGATTTTCTTCTGGCGCCGCGAAGTAGAAGAGCGCCGAAAACTCCTGCGTCAACATGTCCTACAAACTATGCTCCCACTGCGCCTTCAAGCTCTGGAACGCGCAGCCCTTTTTTTAGAGCGGAACGACCCTAATAACCTGCTGCCGCGCTTGCAGCCCCATACCTTTCAGCGAACTACCGATCTCGTGCAGGTACTCTTCAATACTGTACAGGAAGAGTACTTGCACAACGCTGCTTACCAAGTCTATGCTGGACCGCGGGTATGGCATGCCCTTAGGACGGCTAAAAACACATTTCTGCAGATTTTGCAGGCTACGATGAGTGAGCATGCTCCGAGTCAAACGCCTCCTTTGATTTGGGTGGAGCGTTTTAAGGAAAAGTGGCGTGCCCAGCCCACGGATCCCTTTCAGGTGGCTTTGGCACAAGTGCATTATCAGCTTCAGCAGCTGGTTGAGGTCAGCTGAGGAGGAAGGGGGATAAGGCAATAGCGGAGTTTAGGGGCAAATAGCATCCTGCGGCCTTGCATGGAGTAGCGTTTTTGTAGGCTCATAGGCAAGCTGCAAACCTGATGCGTTTGGTTTTTCCCTACGGCGGACTAAGGGTCGCAGGAGCAGTGAGACTGTGAGGAAATAGCTTCGGAAGGCTGACTTAGGATATCTTCGGGGAGGATGTGGCCGAGGCGAGTTCTTTTAGTTTCCAAGTATCGCTGGTTGAAAGGTGTGGGGGAAGTGATGATAGGCACGATCTCCACGATTTCTAAGCCATATCCTGCCAGTCCGGCGCGTTTTTTAGGATTATTGGTAAGGAGGCGAATCTTTCGGATCCCGAGGTCGCGCAGGATTTGGGCGCCGGTGCCATAGTCGCGTTCATCGGGCTTGTATCCGAGCGCCAAGTTGGCTTCCACGGTGTCTAAGCCTTCTTCTTGGAGCTTGTAGGCGTGCATTTTAGCCAGCAGTCCGATGCCGCGACCCTCTTGGTTGATATAGACGAGGGCGCCTTTGCCTTCGGCTTCTATGCGTTGGAGAGCTAAGGCGAGTTGATCTCCACAGTCGCAGCGCAGGGAGCCCAGGATATCTCCTGTAAAACAGGAAGAGTGCACGCGCACGAGGACTGGTTCATCGGGTTCCCAGTTGCCTTTGACGAGGGCGACGTGGGGCTGTCCCGTGAGCGTATGGCGGTAAGCATAGAGCTTGAAGTGGCCGTATTTCGTCGGCATGTCTACGATGACCTCCCGCACGATGGTAGATTCAGTGCGAAGGCGATAAGCAATAAGGTCTTGAATGGTGATGAGTGGAAAGCCCCACTTGTCTGCCAGCTTTCGCAACTGAGGCAGGCGCGCCATGGTCCCGTCTTCGTTCATGATTTCTACGATGACGGCGACAGGGGTGAGCCCAGCAAGACGCATAAGGTCTATGGCGGCTTCGGTATGACCTGCCCGGCGCAGGACACCCTCGGGACGGGCAATGAGCGGAAATATATGTCCTGGGCGCGCAAAGTCTTCAGGTCGCGCCTGAGGGTCAGCCAAGGCTCGGATGGTCCGGGCTCGATCATACGCTGAGATGCCCGTGACTTTGCCCTCTCCTACATAATCCACCGATACAGTGAATGCCGTATGATGAGGCGCCGTATTGTCCATGACCATGGGGGGTAAATGGAGCTGATATGCCCGTTCCTCCGTAATGGGCACGCAAATCAGCCCGCGCGCTTCTTTTGCCATGAAGTTGACGGCTTCTGGAGTGACAAACTGCGCTGCCATGACAAGGTCGCCTTCGTTCTCCCGGTCTTCGTCATCTACGACGATGACGAAACGCCCTTGTCGCAGCGCTTCTATGGCTTCTTCGATGGAATCTATGCGGATTGGACTTTCGGGCAAGCTCATGTAGAAGTTAACAAAGATGAGATGATAGCTTCCAGCCTTTGGGCTACTTCATCTATGGTGCCGAGGCCGGAGACGGTATAAAGGCGCGCTTGGTTCTGGTAATAGGTGAGGAGGGGAGCGGTTTTCTGCTGATATTCTTTGAGGCGCGTTTGGATAGTCTCTGGGGTATCATCGGCTCGCCCTTCCATTTGGGCGCGTCCAGCAAGGCGCTGGATCAGTTCGGCTTCGGGAACATCCAGGAAAAGCGCCCCTGTAAGCCGTCCGCCTTTGCGCTCCAGTAATCGGTCTAAGGCTTCGGCTTGGGCGATGGTGCGCGGAAAGCCGTCCAAGAGATAGTCCCGTCCATTCTCTAAGCGGCTTTCTACGAGTTGAATGATGAGGTCATCGGGTACCAGCTTGCCGCTTTCTACAAGGTCTTTGATTTGTTGTCCTAAAGGGGTGCCGCGTTTGATTTCCTCACGCAAAAGGTCGCCTGTCGCCAAATATCCCCAGTTGTACTTTTCCACGAGGCGACGAGCTTGCGTACCCTTGCCAGCGCCCGGCGGACCTATCAGCAGAAATACTCGCATCCAGCAAAGGTACTTACCGCGCCCACTTCCGGAGCTTCTCTTGGGCAAGGCGAGCATAGAGACTGCCCGGCACCTCCTGCAAAAGGCGCTCGTAATATTTGATGGCTTCTTTTGGGCTGGTACTCAACTCACCTAAGAGATATAGGGCATCATCCCGGTACAAGCTCTCCGAGTCTGGATAATCTGCCAGCAGGGTCAAATAGGTGCGGGCTTGCGCAGTGTCTTTTTGTGCGAGATAGTACTGTGCTCTGAACCATAGGATGTCATCCGTGATGGGATGTCCCCGAAAGGCTTTCTCTATGGAGTCTATGGTCTGGAGGGCTTCGGTATAACGGTGCTGGAGGCGATACAGTTCAGCTCGGGCAAAGCGCTGCAGCGGCTCCAGAAGGGTATCGGGCTTGAGGTTATCTTCTATGTGCCAAAAAAGCTGTATGGCGTCGTTGGAGAGGTCATCTTGGGTATTGTATTTGAGGAGACGCAGGCGGGTTTTTGCCAACTCAAATTCCCCTTGAAAGTATGACAGCCGGGCAAGTTGAAAATATACTTCGCTTTGCCAGGTGGATTGAGCGAGACGGCTTTCTACTTCCAGTAAATAGAGGCGGCTCCGAGCGAAATCCCCTTTCTGTAAGGCAGCTTCGGCGAGGAGGAGGTACTTCTGTGCCAAAGTAGAAGCATTGGTAGGGTCGAGACTTTCCATCAACCCGAAGACGGAATCGGCTTCTCCTAAGCGGAGGTGCCATCGGGCTTTTTCCAAGCGAAGCGCTGGGACGTAAGGGTTTCGTTGGAGGAGCGAATCTACTGCATGGAGGGCGCGGCGTGGGTCGCGCAGAAGCGCTTCGGTCTCCGCAAACTTGGTGAGAGCAATCCCATAATAAGGGCAGGTTTCACCTGCGCTAAGAAGCATACGGAAGGCTTCGCTGGCGATAGAGAAAAGTCCCTTTTCGTAAGTTGTCCAGCCGACTTCGTATAAGGGAATGCAGTTGCGTTCTAACCGATGGGCGGCTTTGGCATAGCGGAGGGCTTCGGCATACTGCTCCGTCAAGAGATAAAAGCGTAAAAGAAGGAGAGCGACGGTGGGATGGGGCCCCCTTTGCCACAGCTCTAACAAGGCAAACTCGGCACTATCAGCGGGCAGCCCCTGAGCAAGGTATCGCCTTAGCACGGCGAAGAGGGTATCTGGGGGGAAGCCGCGCCCTTGCCAGAGCAGAAGCCATTCTCGCCATGCGGGGCTCCACATGGTCTCCCGCTCATAGGAACTGATGAGGGCTTCGGCGTAGGCACCGGGTTGAGGATTGTGGCGGCGGGCAGCGAAAAGCGCTTCTCGTTGCCAGTCCAAGCGTCCCCATACTCGTTGAGCGACTTCGGCGAGGGCTTCCGCTATCGGGAGGTTGATCTCTTGGCGGGATAGGAG
>CAZZMF010000037.1:6834-8015 GCA_964655255.1 uncultured Sphingobacteriaceae bacterium | reverse complement strand
CGGTAGGGTTAGCACCGACCCAGGAGATACGAAGGAAATGGGCTTTGACTGGCACGGGGTCGCCCCAACGATTGAAGTGCGCTTTCTCAAAGGGCTCTTCCTCTGCCAGTAATAGCGCTATGCCCGTGGAGGTCAAGTAAATGTGATTTTGTCGCCATGCTGCCTCAAAGCGCACCTCCCCGTATATCTGTCCTTTGTTTTCTACGAAGGCGCCGAAGTGACGCGCCCAGCCCAGCAGCCCCCCCAAGGCGAGAAATAGCCATGCGCCCTTTCTCACGCCCCTAATATACGTAAAAGCAGTGATAACGGCTACATACCTTTGCAGATAAGATGCGGCTTTTCATAGAAGGGTCCTCTCACCGTCCTACTGTCCTCTTTGACTTGGAGAAGCGCTTTCTGCGGATAGACGGCATGAGCAGCATGCCAGATAGCGCACAGTTCTATCGGGATCTTTTAGACTGGCTTATAGCTCACAAGGATAAGATCGCCCCAGATACCCCGCTTACTTTTCGCCTTTTGTACCTCAATAGCGGCACTCATAAGGCGCTCTTACATTTTTTTAGCAAGATCGCAGAAGCAAGCTTGCCAGTGCGTGTGGTTTTTCTGAGAGCAACCCGATTTGACAATAGCGAAGAAGTGGAACTCCTCTTACAGATGTGCAAGCAAGTGGGGCTGCCTTGTATGACGCAGGATGAAGTTGAGGCTTATGACCCGCCCAGCAGTTAGGCGCTGCGCCCAGACCAACTGAGCCAAACCGCTATAAGCACCAGCCCAAAGGCTATCCAGTGACGCAGTTCTATTTTTTCCCCTGCAAAAAGCCCTCGTGCTACCAGCACGAAAACCAACAGTGAGATAGCCTCCTGTATCACCTTAAGCGTCACGAGAGAAAAAGGTCCCCCTGTCCCTCTGAAGCCAAGGCGATTAGCAGGGACTTGCAGAAGGTATTCAAAAAACGCAATCCCCCAACTCATCGTAATCACAGATAACCACCCAAGCAAAGAAAGCCGAGCTGCTGGCTGCGCCCGCAAATGCCCATACCATGCCAGCGTCATAAAGAGATTAGAAAGCACAAGCAGACCTATCGCAGCCCATCCACGCCAGCCCATAACGGTGCGCAAAGGTACAGTAGGTAATGCCAAAATACCGTATTCTTTTGCCTTTTGAGGGGGTGCGGCGGCGCC
>CAZZMF010000037.1:0-6824 GCA_964655255.1 uncultured Sphingobacteriaceae bacterium | reverse complement strand
CCCATGTAGCCTACTCTTTTCTTTCCGCAGGCTCGCACGATAAAGATATCAGCCTCCCTCTCGGGATGCCTACGGCGCCCCTTCTGCCTCGCCTTCGGTAAAACTCTCGCAGTACCACAGTACTGCTCGTCGCACAAGAAGGGGTATGCCTTTTTTGCCTGTGTCCCCACTGCGCCAAGCCTTCTCTACCAGAAGCTTTTTCTCCTGCATAGCCCGCTCATATGCCTGCCGATCCAACTCTCTGTCATAGAGTTTGCGTCCATCTACGAGCGTAAAGCGTACTTGGCTATACACCGATAGAGGGGTAGGGCGGTCCCAGAGCACCACATCGGCATCGTAGCCTTCTCGGATATAGCCGACCCGATGACTAATGCCCAAAGCTTGGGCTGGATACACCGTCACAGTGCGCCATGCTTCTATACTGTCTATGCTTAGCTCTGCCCCCCCATATCGAAGGATTTTTGCGGCTTCTTGGTTGAGTCGCCTGCCCATCTCTGCATCATCAGAGTTGATGCAGGTAGGCACTTTATGTTTGAGTAAAATGGCAGCATTATGCGGGATCGCATCAATAACTTCATATTTGTATGCCCACCAGTCCGAAAAAGTGGAGGCAAAAGCTCCATGAAGCTTCATCTCAGGGGCGACTTTGTAGCCTTCCAGCACATGGGTAAAGGTGCGCACCCGAAAGCCAAATCGTTCTGCCAGGCGCATCAGCATCAGGATTTCTGATTGAACATAAGAGTGGCAAGTGATGTACCGCTTTTGCTGCAGTATTTCCGCCAGCGGCTCTAAGCGCAGGTCCCGGCGGGGGGCGATAGCTGTAGGATTGCGTTTGCGGACGGCTTCGTAGGCTTCTTTCTCAGCAATGTAGCGGCGAGCTGCCATAAAGGCGTCCGTCATAATCTGTTCCACACCCATGCGAGTCTGAGGATAGCGTATAGTATAAGCATCCCCCCAGTTGGATTGTTTGACATTCTCTCCGAGAGCAAACTTATTGAAGGGCGGGGCTTCCGTAAAAAGCATGGAATCTGCCGGCAAGCCCCAACGCAGTTTGATACAAGCGGACTGTCCACCGATGGGATTGGCAGAGCCATGGAGAAGTTGAACCGTCGTAACGCCACCAGCTAAATGCCGATAGATATTGACATCGGTAGGGTCTATTACATCGCTTATACGGACTTCAGCGGTGACGGCGTCGGAGTACTCATTGACGCCGCCCTCTATGGCAATATGGGAATGTTCATCTATCATGCCGGCGGTGAGAGCAGCCCCATGAGCTTCTATTATTTGTGCTTCGGGAGGAGCGGGCAAGGCGCGCCCAATGCGTCGTATTTTGCCCTCTGCAATCAGCACATCGGTATCGGGAAGGATCGTATCCCCGGTCCAGACCGTCGCTCCCCGAATGAGCAACGGCATCTGGGGAGGATAAGTCTCCCGTCCGTATAAGCCAGCAGGGTAGGTTCGCCTGGAGTGGAGGCTATCTTCGGAGAGAATGGCAGGGCGCTTAGGAGAAGGCTCAGAGTCGGGCATAGCGATGCGCTGGGCGCGCCAGAAGCGCCGCTCACCATTCGGCATGAGCCAAATACCGCTAAGCACACTATCCCCCAGCAGTTCAAACGTATGATCCCCAGCGGCCCCTTCCGCCTTCACACGAGTAGAAAAAGTACCCCGTAGCAGGTCATACCGTACCTCCACTTGCTGAGTGTCCTTTGGGCTGAGGATCAGACGGGCATTTATAGGAAGCCCCTTGACGAGGGGAAACTCCCAAGTCCACCCTATCTCTGACACTACATAGGTGCCTTGAGGCAAAGCAGAAAGTAAGGGGATCAATAAATGGCGTTCTCCGGCGACCCATACTTCGGCGAGCTTCGCTGTGGGATTCCATAGGGTGTCGGAGAAAATAAGCAGGTTAGCATAATGATTAGGAGCGATGCGCCCGACATCCATAAGCCCCAACCACTGGGCTGGGGTCTGCGTAAGGCATAGCAAGAGCGTATCTGGCGCGATACCTGTGCGCGCTAAGGTGCGCAGGTGTTCCCAGAAGGTTTCACTTTCAGAAAGCCCCTGAGAAGTAAGGGCGATGGCATGCCCTGCCCGAAGAAGCCACTTTACCCGGAAGGGAGCGGTTTCCCAGCGTCGTAAAGCCAATAACGGCAGATGCCTGTAACCCTCGGCGCTCTGGAGGGGCGGTAGGCTGGGCAGCCCCACCGGCAAAATGTATAATCCACTTTTAGGCAGATAAGAAAGCCATTCGTATTCGTAGCCTGTGCCCAAAAGTGCCCATCGGATAGCTCCACCTTGCCGCCATTCATCAGTGAGCTTCGCTACCCGAAATGCATCCTCGGGAGTCTGGGCAATCCAGACCCATCTCAAGGTATCTCTCCACAGTTCCCCTAATCGCCGCAGAGCTACATTCTGGACGGGCGGTTGAGCAAACTGCCTATACCAGAGCCAATCATACAGCACCTGACGAACTAAGGCGATACTGCCCATTTTAGCAGTGGGATACATCTGGCTGCTGTTCCCTTTCTCAAAGCCTGCGTGTAGAATAGGCTTGCCGGGAAGTAAGCGCTTATCCATCGGCAGTTGCTCGCTAAGGAGAATAGACACACCGGTTCCGCGTAAGATGCCCTCTTTGGGGGCAATATGAGCCACGGCAAAGCCCATTTCACGCAGGCGTTTGGCTTGTTCGGTATCATACACAAAAGCCGTCTCAGCGGCAAAGTCCAACCGCACCGCATCCGCAGGATAATACGCAGGGTGACGCGTAGGGTCATATTGAATCCCTCCAGAGCCAGCGGCACTGCTGCGCAGTCCCCAAGAACTCCATACCTCAATAAAAGCCGGATAAACCCATGCCGAGGCAGGATAAGTAAGCACTTGCGCTTCTGCAGGGATTTTGACAGTAGAACGGCTCCCAACTTCTACGATGCGTCCTTCTCGTAGGAGGATGACACCATCTTTGAGATATGCTTGAGGCGCAAGCCAAACGGTAGCACCGACAATCGCTATGAGTTGGGGTTGTCCATTTTGCAATCCGCGAATGGGCGCCAATGTGGGTCGCTGCGCCCACACTATCACTCCCAAGACAAAAAACCTCCAATACATTCCTACAACTGCAAGAGTTTTGAGCCGCTCCAATAGCCTGTTATGAAGCCTAACATCCCTAAGCCTATCGTGAAAGCGAGGTAGGCAAAGGCGCGCAGGGTTTCCAATAGTTGTATCATTTTAAAGACTTCCATCGTAATGGAGGAAAAAGTGGTCAAGCTTCCACAAAATCCTGCCGTAATAGCATAGTACCACGCTGTACCTGCCTTATGTGCTAAGCCGCCGCTCATTACCCCTAAGACAAAAGAGCCAATGATATTGACCAGTAGGGTTCCTACGGGAGAGAGGGCAGAGAGGTTGAGGGCACGCTGTGCCCACAGACGCAGAAGCGCCCCTATCATAGCCCCCACGCCGACAGCCGCAATAACGGTTAGCCGCATGCTTATGAGCCTTGTCCGAGGGATGCTCGCAGTTCAGGAAGGGGCATAGAGAGCATCTCAAAGTTGGGCAAGTAGTCTTTGAGCAAAGCAAACTTCTGCTGGAAGATGCGTACGGTCGTGGGATTGCGCTGGATATAAGCGCGAATATCCTGAACAAGGGAGCGTTTTTCGGGATGGGCGTACCGATGGAGAAAAGCCTCCAGCTTATTAGTGTAGAAGGAAGGCTCATTCATGAAATACACATATAGGAGGGGGCGCATGCGCTTATCCACGAAGGGGGAAGGCGGAAGTTGCGCATACACTTGCAGCACATATTCCAGAAAGGGACGATAGACTTCCCGGTCATTCAAAAAAGCAGAGAGATAAATCCAGAAGATGTGGGGTAGATAGACCCCATCAGCGACTTTGAGGACGGCTTGCTCAAACTCACTACGAGCCTTCTCGTCTTCCAACACGCTTTCGTGGAGCGCCTCTAACTGAGCGACGATCTCTTCTGGGGGCGTGCCCTCAGCTGCGGCTTGGGCGATCTCGTTGAGCTTATCTTGCATGGGGCAAAAATACGACGTCTATTTGCTGCCCTGGGGTGGGCATTCACACAGATCCCTGATCAAGAGCCGATTCTGTACAGCAGTTCCATTCCCATCGTGCGAAACTCTAACGGCACAGGGTCTATAGCGCCGAGCAGTTCGGTATTGCGACGACTGGGCAGAACGTCAAAGTAAATCCTTATTGACGTTGGATTAGTGCGGCGAAGGTTGAAGGTGATATCAACAAAAGCGGTGGGGTTGATGAAGCTTTGCCGTAGCTTACCGATATAGTTGCCAGAAAGCGAGGAATAGGTAAGTTGGAAGGTCGTAAACCGGAGTCCTGCCCCTGCGCCTATGCCGAGCCGTTGCACATTGTAGGCGGTCGCACCAGCGCCAACACGAGCATATCCATAAACGGGTATTTGAAGCATCCAGTTAGTGGCATTGAACCCGGCAAACTGGAACGCGCCCGTCAGTTGAGCACCAGGACCTGCTGCAAATACTTCATTCTCTGTGGCGAAATAGGTGTAGTTGCTGCCAAGGGTTAGCGCCCAGTAGTTAGGGGGGTTGGAAAAAAGGGGCGTCGTCAAAAAGCGAATATCTATGAAGCTCAGCCCCCCTCCGAAAAATGGGTTGAGCTTAGCGAAAAGATCAGTATTCAAGGCAGGGCTATTCTGCGCCCACAGACCCAAAGGCAAGAGAAGCAGCCGTCTCACTTAGCAGTACTCGTCAAATAGGGTTATAAGCTGATTAGCCACATGTTGGGCGCTGTAGCCCTCTATTTCGTGACGGGGAATAAAGTGAAGAAGCCGATCGCCTTTCCAAAGCGCAATGCTGGGAGAAGACGGCGGATGGGGAGCAAGATATTGACGCAAACGGGCTGTCGCTTCCTTATCTACACCAGCAAAGACGCTATAAAACCGATGCGGGCGCTTGGTGTGATGCATAGCGGCAGCGACCCCCGGGCGCGCTGAAGCCGCAGAACATCCACACACAGAATTAATAAGGAACAGAGCCGTTTCGCCAGTGGCTTTCAGTTCGTTGATGACAGCATCTACCTCCTCGGGGGTGCGCAGTTCATGCAGCCCTATCTGTACAGTCTCTTGCCGAATAGGCTCTACGATATAGGCTGGGTACATGGCATGCAAATAAACAAAAAAATACTTGCCGAAAATCTCGACTTCCTCGTCTTTGATGCTGAGGGGTGAGAGCACTGCTCTAAGCCCTGACAGACAAGACTTAGCCAATGCTGGGTATAGGCTTTAGGTAGCGGCAGTGCCGCTATCTCAAAAAAAAGAAAGCCAATCCAGAGCTTTGGTATAAAGCCCTGATCTGGTAGGCATATGCCCTATTTGTGAAATAGTAGCATCCCCCCCGTAACAAGCGCTGCAGCTACAATAAGCTGCCATGTAAGCGGTTCTTGTCCCAAAGCTGCCGCTAATATCGCTGTCCCTACCGGCTGAAAGCTAATATATAATGCCGTCTGGGTCGGACTGAGGTATCGCAAGCCCGCATTCAGAAGCAGGTAAGCGGCCACCGACATGCCGATAATCAAATATCCCAAACTCATCCAAGCCGACACATCGGGCATTTCTTGCTGGCGAAATACCCCAGCAACGAGGGTAGGAGTGTGTAATATAGCGCCTAAGACCATGACGGTGGTCGTGATGACAATAGCTCCGAGCCGATTGATGATGGGTGGGGAATAGTTGAGGTACCAAGCCCAAAAACCGACCGCTGCGAGAATCATCAGCCAGCCCCAGCCGTGTTCGCTGTGAAGGAGGTTATGCCAGAGCGCTAAAACTACCCCCGTGTATGCCATCATCAGTGCCCCGACTTTATGCCATTTGAGAACTTCTCTATGGAAGACCCACACCCCCAGCCAAAAGACCACCGAAGGCGTGAGCGCATAAATCAACGCCGTCGTCGCCGCCGTCGTATAACGCAAGCCCCAGTTAAAAAGCAGTTGATTGAAAAATATCCCCAGCACCGCCAGAAGCCAAAGGCGCTTTTTCCATGCACCGGGGATGTGTCGCCACCTTAAAAGCACTTGCTTTTGGGGCTGGAGAAAGGGCATCAGCAGTAGATAAATAACTGCGCTTCCCCAAGCTCGTACCCCTGTCAAAAACAAGGGGTCAAAGGCTTGAGCGGCTTGGCGTCCAACTACATACCCTCCACAAATGATCGCTGTTTGCCCCACCAGCGCCAAATGACCTATCCAACGGAGCTTTGGTGCAAGCTGCGTACTCAAGCCAGCCGATCGCATAATAAAGCAAAGTCGCAGTAAGTACAGTGGCTTCTTTCCTTCGTCATCGGAAAGTTCTCTTGCGCAGTAGCCTTTTTGAGATAGGCATCTATGAGGACAATAAGGTTCGCAAGGCTCTCGGATAAAAGGCTTATTTCCACACCTTCATAAGCCTCGTATGGAAGGCGTGTATCATGAGCGGGGGCGTGTCCTGAGGGTTTAGACGCTTGGAGGGGTAAAAAGCCACTGGGACGCCACCATAGCGAGATCAGGGCGGCTTTATCAATAGGTTTTCCCTGTTCAGCCAGCATCCATGCATACAACGCTAACTGGAATACCACGTCGCGGAAGTCCTTTGGCGTACGATAGCCCTGCTGGAGGGTAAGCTGTTCTATACCCTCACAAGCAGCGGCGACTACTTTGGGCAGCTTAGAAGGCTCTTTATAGACCGACGACTTGAAATCCAGCAGGATGCGACGAGTAAGCGTTTCTCCTGTATCGGGGTTTATTGTATCTACCTCTACGACTAAGTCCATGCGTCCCGCCAAGGGTAGGGTGGGATGG
>CAZZMF010000036.1:0-8037 GCA_964655255.1 uncultured Sphingobacteriaceae bacterium | reverse complement strand
CATCACCTGCAAGCCCACGTAGCCTCTCTGGAACTGGGAGAGAAGCGGTTGACTTACCCGTTTATGGCGTTGGTGGCGACGGGTGGGCATACGCATCTTTTCCGCGTGCTGAGCCCCCTTCAAATGGAACTCATAGGACGCACCATAGATGACGCTGTGGGCGAGGCTTTTGACAAAGTCGCTGCTGCGATTGGACTGCCCTATCCGGGTGGTCCAGAAATAGAGCGTCTTGCTGCTCAGGGCGACCCGAAAGCCGTGCCTTTTCCGCACCCACAGACAGAGCAGCCATGGGATTTTAGCTTCAGTGGGCTAAAGACAGCCTTTCTCTATGCCCGCCGACGGTATCCGGATTTGCCTTTACCTGATTTGTGTGCCAGTTGGCAACATGCGGTTGCTACTTACCTTGTGGAAAAGCTTCTTGGGGCGGCGGCGGCTTTTCGGCTGAGCCGAGTAGCCCTTGTGGGGGGCGTCGCCGCTAATCAATACCTGCGCCGCCTCTTACAAGAGCGGGCGGGGGAAAGAGAGATTTACCTGGCGCCGCCCCAGTACTGCATGGATAATGCCGCCATGATAGCCGTAGCCGCATGGCATCGCTACATCAACGGCTTATATTCTCCACTCTCTGAAAGTCCTTTCGCCAGATAAGCCTTTGAGCTTGCATGCAGCCTGCATGAGCGATTTTGTTTTACCTGCTATGTTATATCGGCTAAAACGCTCCCAGTTTATACCTGCGCCGATAGAGGAGGTATGGCACTTTTTCTCCCGTCCAGAAAACCTCAAAACGATTACCCCACCATACATGGGCTTTGACATTCTCTCGGAGGTGCCGCCCGTGATGGAAGCCGGGGTCATTATTGAGTATATCGTAAGACCGATTTTGGGGATACCGCTGCGATGGGTCACGGAGATCACACACCTGCACGGACCCCAGCACGGCGCACCGCCGTATTTTTTCGTAGATGAGCAGCGGTTTGGACCTTATACCTTTTGGCACCATAGACACGAGTTCCACCCCGAAGGGAATGGGGTCAGGATGATAGACTTGGTGCATTATAAGGTGCCCGGCAGCATTATTGGGCAGATGCTACATCCTATTCTTGTGCGCCCGCGCTTGGAGGAGATTTTTGACTATCGCCGGCAGAAGATAGAGATGCTATTCGGCGCTAAGGAGTCAACCGCTGAAAAAAGCCCCTCCTTGAGCCAAGTCGCAGCAGGATAAGCCCAAGGCTTTCCCTCAGCGCATAAACTGATAAATCGTCAGCAATACAGAAAGAAACGCTGTCGCCCCACTCACTAACCAAGTCAGGGTACGAAAACGCCCTTCCATGTCTTCTCTCAACTGCACTAAATGCCGCTCATAGGCTTCAAATCGTTTATCCAAGTACCGAAGCAGATCAGCAAAGCGCTGTTCCACAATTTCTCGCTGGGCTTGAATCTGTATCTCTAACACAGCACGATGCGCTTCCATCTGCTTTTCCAAGGCAGTTCGCTGCTGTTCTATTTGCTTTTCCAGCGCAACTCGCTGCTGCTCTATTTGCTTTTCCAGAGCGATTCGCTGATGCTCCACTATCTCCCTCAGGTGTGCAAACTGCTGGTCTGTTCTTTCCCTCTCAACTCTGAGCCTTTCTGTGAGGATTTTTTCGTAAAGCTCCCGTTCATGCTGCAAGCGAAAAGCGAGCGTTTGCTCATACATCTCCCGTTCATTTTTCAAGTGGAGGGTGAGCGTCTGCTCGTACAGTTCTCGTTCGTGTTGTAAGCGCTGGAATAGCCCCTGCTGAAACCGTTCTATCGCAACGGTCACTTGCCCACTGGGGGCTAACTGCAAAATAGCAGCCCGTAGAAAACGCAGCATGGCATCATTCATTTCTATGCCGTACCGCTGAGCCAGTCGGCGAAGAGCTTTGACGGACATTTGAGCAAATCTATAAAAAAAATCCCCACAAGGTACGTCCCAGTCAAAAAGCGGACAAAATCCTTCTCCCGGTTTCTGGTGCAGGTATGATGCTTTCTACCTTTGCGCCATGCTTAGATGGAGTGCGATTGTAGCCCTGGTATGGGCGCAGCAGATAACTCCCCGTGAGCGGCTCGTAGATATGGAACACATGCGTTTGCAAGTGCGCTTTGCCCCTGAGCGGGGTACGGTCTATGGGCTTGTGACGCATGGATTTACGCCTCTGCGCCCGGGTATCGATAGCCTTGTCTTGGATGCTGTCAAAATAGATGTGGAGGATGTTCGCCACCGCGATCAGTCAGTGCGCTTTATCAATACGGGCGAACGGTTGATTATACGCTTCGCAGCGCCTTTGCAGGAGGGAGTGCGCGACTCTATTACTATCCGATACATGGCTACGCCTCGAAAGGGTATTTACTTCATCGGTTGGCGCGATAAGACAAACCGCGCCCGCAAGCAAATCTGGACACAAGGGCAGGGGATTGACCATCGGCACTGGATACCCGCTTACGACGACCCCAACGACAAGCTCATCACAGAGACCATCATCACTTTTGACAGCCGGTATCAAGTCCTCTCCAACGGCACCCTCATAGATACGACTCGCAATCCCGATGGTTCTCTGACTTGGCACTATCGGATGCAGAAGCCCCATAGCCTATACCTCCTTATGATAGCCATCGGTGAATACGGCATAGAGCGTCGCCAGACCAGTCGTGGATTGCCTCTGCTGCTGTACTATTACCCTGACCGCAGAGAGTGCTGCTTAGAGCCCACCTATCGCTATTCTGTGGAGATGGTGGAAGCGCTTGAAGAAGAACTCGACGTCCCTTTCCCGTGGGAAAAATATGCCCAGGTGCCTGTGGCTGACTATATCTACGGGGCGATGGAAAATACCACCGCCACAGTTTTCGGCGACTTTTTCCATGTGGATGACCGGGGCTATTTGGACCGAAGCTATGTAGAAGTAAATGCCCACGAACTCGCTCATCAGTGGTTTGGCGACTATGTAACGGCACGAAGTGCTGCGCATATGTGGTTGCAGGAGAGCTTTGCTACGCATTATGCGCGCTTTTTTGTCGGAAAGGTTTTTGGAGCGGATGCGTATGCATGGGGGCGGCGCACCGAACATAACATGGCTCTCTCAGCAGGGCAAAAAGATAATCTCCCTATTGTCCATCCTAACCCCGGCTATGCTCGGGTCTATCAAAAGGGCTCCGCAGTGCTGGATATGATGCGCTACACTTTCGGCAACGAGGTCTATCGCAAAGTCATCACCCACTATCTCAAAAAGCACCCGTACGATGTAGTGGAAACTAACGACCTCTATCAGGCTTTTCAGGATGCAGCGGGGCTGAGTCCCGACTGGTTTTTTCAGCAGTGGTTGTATCGGGGCGGGGAGCCTCACTATAAAGTGCGCTACCAGCGGATTGAGAAAGAGGGCAAAGCCTACACGCAGTTTATTGTAGAGCAGGTGCAGGACACAACGATTGGACTTTTCAAGATGCCCATCGTTTTTGCGGTGTATTACCAAGATGGGAGCTTTGATACAGTGCGGGCATGGATAGCGGAGCGGCGCGAGATAGTAGAAGTACCCAACCCCAGTCGCAAACCCATCGCCTTTGCGCTATTTGATCCCGAAGGCTGGATTTTGAAGCAACTGACTTTTGATAAAGAGCCCAGCGAACTGCTGGCACAGCTTGAGAAAGCCCCAGCGATGCTGGCGCGCTATGATGCGCTAGTAGCCCTGCGAAAAGTGCCCATGGCAACGAAGCGTGAAGCGCTAAGGGCGGCTTTTCGTCGGGAGAAGTTTTGGGCGATGCGGGCAGAGATTGCCGCTCAGCTTGCCACAGACCCCAGCAGCTTGGACTTCCTCAAAGAAGCGCTCCAAGACCCTCATCCTCAGGTGCGCTTTGCCGTACTGGCAAACCTCAACCCTATTCCAGCCACCTTGCGCCCAGAGTTAGAGAAGTTGCTCTCAGACTCTTCGTATGTGGTACAGGCGTATGCTTTGGAGCGGCTCAGTGAAGCTTTCCCGCGCCGAGTGCCAGAGTATCTGCGCATGACGGCAAACGACCTCGGCATCGTCGGCAATAATGTGCGCATCAAAAACTTAGAAGTGGCTGCCCTCCACGGCGACCGGAACGCCATAGAGAAACTGGTGGATTATGCCAGTGCCTCGTTTGAGTTTCGCACTCGGCAAAATGCTCTCCGTGCCTTCAAAGCGCTGAATGTTATGCCGCAGGCGCTACTTCCGCATCTTTTTGAGGCACTCACTTCTACGAATACCAGGCTTGCCGCCGTCGCTCGTGAAGTAGTAGAGTACTGGATGCAGCAGACCCGTTATCGTCAGACGCTGACAGACTATTACCAGCGGCAGAGCTGGACGCCAGCAGAAAAGGCTATTTTAGCCCCCCTATTTGAGTACAAGCCGGCGACTTTTTATCAGAGATAGTTAGGGTGCGTTGGATAGTGCGCGTCTATGCCCTCATCCCCGATGAGTGGGGACGGTATCTCGTGGTAGAGGAATACTTTCGGGGCGGATGGATGACGAAGTTCCCCGGGGGAGGAGTCCATCCCACAGAGGGTCTTATAGATGCTCTACGCCGGGAGCTATGGGAAGAGCTTGCTGTGGAAGTGGAAAAAGCAGAGCACTTCTACACGACAGATTTTTTTCAGCGGTCGTACTTTCATCAAAATGCGCGCTTGCTGGCGGTATATTACCGCGTACAACTGAATAAGCCGCCTACGCCGACTTCACCTCGGTTGAAGCTTCTATGGCTGCCGCCGGCTTTTATGGCTTTGACTTTTCCGGTTGATCGGTATGTGCGTCGGCTTTTGATGGGGTGATAGGGCGGCGTGCTCCCATATAGCGCGCTTTCCAGTGGGGGTGGTCTAAGTCATCCTCTACGACTTGGCGCCTGCCCGAAGCAGCATGAATGAAACGAACCTTTCCCCCCTCCACGGCTGAGACGATGCCTACGTGGGTGATGCGGGCGGCGCGGGGCTCTTTGAAAAAAACTAAGTCGCCCGGGCGTAGGTCTTCTTTTTTGACAGGCTCGCCCACAAGAGCTTGATCATACGCCGTGCGAGGCAGCCTTATCCCCGCAGCATCCAAATATACACGGCAAGTAAGCCCTGAACAATCTACACCGTTTTTGTCCATGCCGCCATAGCGGTATGGCGTACCCAAATAACTTCGCGCCAGTTTGACGACCTCTTCGTAAGGGGACTTTTTCGGGGAGGGTTTTCGGGAAGCTGTGGGTGCTGCCTTAGGCGAGCAGCTCCATATCAGCATCAACAAAGCCATTCCCATCATCGCCAGCGGAAAGCTACGACTTTTCCTTCTAACCCAACGCCTTACTCCATATATAAGCAGCATAGCGCAAAGCTACCCGATGAGGTGGAGCTTCCTTAGGTTGGGGAAACTACTCCGATGAGGAATGATGGAGCGGGGAAACTGAGGAGGGTGTGGATAAGCGGCGATTACAGGTGTTCATGGCGTGGTTGATGCCGGCGACAGCCCAAGTGATGAGGCATTCTACCGCCCGCGGCAGAAGCTGCTGAAAGATAGCCTCCTGTTCAGGAGAAAAAGCTGAAAGTACATACTCCACCTGTTTGCCTTTGGGAAAGTCGCGCCCGATGCCGATGCGCAGACGCGGAAAGTCTGTCCTGCCCAACTTCTCTATGATGTGTGCCAGTCCATTATGTCCGCCGTGGGAGCCTTTGGGCGTGAGGCGCATGGTACCCATAGGGAGCTGGATTTCATCAGCGATAACAATGAGTTCATCTATCTGCAGTCCCAGTTTCTGCTGCCAGTAGGCGACAGCATCGCCGGAGAGGTTCATGTAAGTCGTCGGACGGAAAAAGTACCACTGAATGCCGCGCCATGTGGTTTGGGTCATGTCTGCATAGCGCGCAGGGGAAAAAGGCGGGGCTTGTAAGTGTGCAGCCAGAGCTTCTACGACTCGGAAACCGACATTATGGCGAGTGAGGGCATACTGTGTGCCTGGATTGCCCAGTCCAAAAAATGCCCGTTTTTTCATCGTACGCGCAGCCGCTGCCCCGGACGGATAATACTTCGGGTAGAGAGATCATTTAGCGCCGCTAAGCGTTGCACCGTAATGCCGTATCGGCGACTGATGGAATAGAGCGATTCGCCTGAGCGTACGACATGATACGCCGCACTGGCACTGGCGGCATATCGACCACCATAGCGGTGAGGGCGCATTAGGCTTGCCGGCGTTATAGTGCCTAAATGAGCAAAAGAACTCTGGTCAAGCAGCAGTTCGTGCTGAAGGAGCGTGCCTGTGGTGAAATCTATCACCCCCGAAAGATTGACTGGCTCCCCCATGAAACGCAACTCAAAATGTAGGTGGGGTCCCGTGCTATAGCCTGTACTGCCGCCAAGTCCAATAGGATCACCTGCTTTGACCATTTGTTCTTTTGTGACAAGCAGGCGAGAGAAGTGCCCATACACTGTCTCAGTGCCGTTAGGATGAGCTATCACACAGAAGTAACCGTATCCTCCTGGATCGTATCCTGCGAGCCGAACTTCGCCGTCCATTGCGGCGACGACGGTATCGCCTACCCGCAGCCCCACATCAAACCCAAAATGAAACTGCCAGCCCCACCGGTACCCAAAGCCAGAAGCCAGATGACCGCGAATAGGCACGACGAAATAGAAGCCCTTTTCAAGGTCTTCTAAGGTAATGCGCACTGGCTGTATAATCGTTCGGATGTCTTTTGGGCGGCAAGCACTGACCCACTGACGATCCCACCAAACGCGCGGGAGTTGAGCAGAAAGCTGCTCTAATCCCGCATAGAGAGAACGATATTCAGATTTTTGAAAGGCGACTCGTGCCGTGTCGCTCGCCCATGCCCAGCCCAGCAGGAGAGAGGATAGCCATACTAACCTCTGCATGCGCAAAGGTAAGACTTGTTCAGGAATGCCCTGCTTATTTTGGCGTAGGCTTTTTGCTTAGGAAGCTGGCGTGCTGGGGAAAATCGGTGTAAAACTGGGATTTTTGGGACTAAGCGGAGTGAGCTTTTGCTAAATGTCCCTTTTTATATCCCATCCTTCCAAGAGGTCTGCGAAGCGTCGCACGAACGCCCCTCCCAGAGCGCCGTCTATGATGCGATGATCGTAGGAATGCGAAAGCATCATCAAATGCCGCACACCTATTACATCGCCGGTAGGGGTCTCTATGACAGCGGGTTTTTTGCGGATGGTACCGGTGGCGAGGATACCTACTTGGGGCTGGAGAATGACAGGGGTACCCATGACGCTGCCAAAAGTGCCTACATTAGAGAGGGTATAAGTGCCGCCGGAGATTTCATCGGGCTTGAGCTGTCCGGCGCGAGCGCGGCGAGAAAGGTCATTCACTGCCGCTGCTATCCCCGCTAAGTTCAAGCGGTCGGCATGACGCACAACAGGCACGATGAGGTTGTTATTCGGAAGGGCTACAGCAACCCCGATGTGAATATCACGCTTGAGAAGGATTTTGTCGCCCTCTATGGAAGCGTTGAGTTGGGGAAACTCGCGTAGCACCTTTGCTAAGACTTCTACAAATATGTGCGTGAAAGTCAGCTTCTCCCCGTACTTTTTCTCAAAGGCATCTTTGACGCGCTCTCGCCACAAAACGACAGAGGTCACGTCCGCTTCCACAAAGCTGGTCACATGGGGTGAAGTGTGCTTAGAATAGACCATATTTTCGGCTATGAGCTTGCGCATGCGGTCCATCTCCACCACCTCCACGTTGTCGTGGGAGAACTTCTTTTTCGGGATGAGGATGAAATGCTCTTGGAGGTAAGCGACGATTTCTTGAATAGAAGCTGGTGGGGTCGCAGGTGCAGAAGCGGGCGTTGGATGGGTAGGTGCCACGGGCGTAGGTGCAGGGGCATGGCTGCGTTGGGCAAGGTAAGCCAGAAGATCATTTTTCGTCACGCGTCCGCCAAGTCCGCTACCTTGGATGCGTTCCAGTTCAGCGAGCGTGACGCCTTCTTGCTGAGCTATTGTACGCACGAGAGGCGAATAAAACCGCTCCCCGTGTCGGGCGGGAATGCGCTCGGTTAGGGTAGAGGTG
>CAZZMF010000035.1:0-8061 GCA_964655255.1 uncultured Sphingobacteriaceae bacterium | reverse complement strand
CCTTCTGATTGTGCTGCCGCGTCCTACGCCGGCTCCTACGCCTCCGCCGCCGCCTCCGGTCGTTCAAGCGCCTCCACTGATGCAGACCAGCGCTCCTCCTCCTCCACCTGTGGCGCCCCCAGCCCCCGTCCTGCGCCGGCTGATTATCTACTATCCTCATACCCAGCAGGAGGTAAATCTCTCTCCTTCTACAGCGCCTATCACGCTCGGACGCGCCCCAGATAATACTATCGTCATCGCTGACAATACCGTCTCCTCCCGACATGCGCGTCTTTTCCTGCAAGGAAACCAGTGGTATGTACAAGATCTGGGTAGCACTAACGGCACTTTCGTCAATGAGCAACGGGTGAGCCAGCATCCTGTCCGCGTAGGAGACCGTATTCGCCTCGGCGCGATCGTCATCCAAATCGCTGGCTGATGGCACAGGAGCTATTTACATGGGCGGCAGAGACCCATGTAGGAAACCACCGCGAGCATAACGAAGACCGATACGATAGTTTTATCTGTCCGCTCGGGACTGTCTTTGTTGTCTGCGATGGCATGGGCGGACATGAAGCAGGGGATGTAGCCGCTACCATGGCTATCCAACGGATCAAGGATATGCTTCAAAAAGCTCCGCCTACTGGCTCTATCCCCTATTGGTTGCGGCGAGCTTTTTTCCATGCACACTATGACATCCAAAACTACGGGCAGATGCACTATGGCTCAGGTGGCATGGGCACTACTGCCGTAGCTCTTTTGATTACCCCACAAGGCGAAGCGTGGTGGGCGCATACAGGGGACTCGCGCTTATACCTTCTCCGAGAAGGTAAACTCCATCGTCTCACGCACGACCATAGCTACGTGTCGCTTTTGGTGGACGCGGGCTACATTACTCCTGAGAGCGCTTTTGGACATCCGCAGAGCAATCAGCTCCTTTTCACCCTCGGTACCTCTAACGCATACACGGTGGTTGAAGCTTCCTCTTATCCCATCAAAGTCCAGAAAGGCGATATTTTTCTCCTGTGCTCAGATGGCGTGAGCGGGCTCATACCCGATGAGCAAATCAGCGCTATACTGGCGCAGTCTATTTCTCTCCCTGATAAAGCCCGCCATCTTATTCAGGCAGCCCTGCAAGCTGGGGGCTATGATAATGCCACCGCTATCCTCGTAGAGGTTCTCCGGTCGCCTGTACAGTCCTCTATGGCTCGCCCTGCTGCTATTTCTCGTTGGGGTCTCGTCCTCACGAGCATTGTGGCTTTGTCAGTGGGCTTTCTCATCGGACAAGCTATCCCTTTGCGTCAGATGGAACAAAAGAAGCCCCAGCAGGCTCAGCGACAGGATACAGTTAGACCACCTTCACAGCCCTCTGGGTCAAGCCTTACGGGAGCCGCCGTTGATCAAGAGAAAAGCCCTACCTCTGAGCTTGATCAGACGGCGAAAGCCACGGCTCAACCAAACGATTCTTCCCTGCCTGCGCAAATCAACAAGCCGAAGCCTCCAAAGCCTCCCAAAGACACTGCCAAAAATAAATCTGCTCCCTCTGGCTCAGGGGACTCTACGACCTCACCTTCCTCATCTGAACATAGGGATACAAGCTCGTCGGGCAAGTAAAACTTCTAACTTTGTACGGGATTATTTGTTATCCAACCCATGAAGCTATGGAGAGCCTTTGACCCGCGCGCGTCGCGCGTGAGTCACCTCTCAGGAACCAGCCGCTTCAACCTTCTTTTCATGCGGCGAACGAACTTCTTATCCCTGTCGCTTTTTATCCTGGGGATTTTGGCGAAGCTCCTCTGGAACTGGCTTACCCGATAAAATGTATGGGGCGATCTGGTGCATGTAAGCCCGGGCAGCTTCGTATTCGTTGGGAATGATGCCGTCTAGGATGGCTTGGCGGATCGTCTCTTTGATGGCGCCAACAAGTGCGCCGGGCTGCAGTCCAAAAGTCTTCATAATCTCATCGCCTCGGATAGGCGGCTGAAACCGGGCGAGGTTATCTTTTTCCTGCACTTCTCGCACGCGCTGCATCACCCGGTCAAAGTTTTGTAGGAAGCGGTCGCGCCGGCGAGGATTGCGGGTCGTTACATCGCTGCGACACAGAAGAATGAGATCTTCCAACGCTTCTCCTGCTTCGGCAGCTAATCGCCGGATAGCGCTATCAGTGACGCCCTCATCCGCTAAGCCTATCGGGCGCCCATGCAGGCGCACAAGTTTCTGGACATATTTGAGACGCTCATCCAAGGGTAAATGCAAACGCTGAAAGATGGACTTGACCATTTTGGCGCCGACCTCCTCGTGTAGATGAAAAGTCCACCCCAACTTCTCATCAAACCGCTTAGTGACAGGCTTGCCAATATCATGGAGGAGAGCCGCCCAGCGCAACCACAGAGAAGCATCTGGACGCTGCTCCAATAACTGCTCTAAGACTTTGAGTGTATGCGCGAAGTTGTCTTTGTGAGCATACCCTTGCTGCATCTCTGTCCCTGCTAAGGCGGCGACTTCTGGCAAAAACTGTTTTAGCAAGCCCGTATCGTACAAAAGCTTTAGTCCTCGCACAGGGTCAGGGCTCATGAGGATTTTGTGAAACTCCTCTACGATGCGTTCAGGCGAAACAATCTGCAAGCGATAGGCTTCATCAATAATGCCCTGATAGGTTTTCGGCTCTATATCAAAGCCTAACCGTACAGCAAACCGTACCGCTCGCAGCATCCGTAGGGGATCATCGCTGAAAGTGCGCGCTGGATCGGTTGGCGTGCGAATAACTTTTGCCAGAAGGTCGCGAATACCTCCAAACTTGTCTAAGAGTACGCCCTTTTCCTGCTGATGAAGCCCTATATAGAGAGCGTTGATGGTGAAATCGCGTCGGATAAAGTCCTCTTCGAGCGGTGCGGGTTCTACGGTAGGATTGCGGGAGTCTGGCGTGTAGCTTTCCCGGCGGGAAGCGACGATTTCTATCTCATAGCGGTCCCATTTGACCACCGCCACATAGAAGCGGCGATATTCAGCGGCGATGGTGGTGCCGAGCCGTTGCGCCAGCCGCTCCGCAAAAAGCGTAGGATTGCCTACCGTGACCACATCAATAGAAGGCACTAAGCTGCCCGTGAGGAAGTAATCCCGCACGCAGCCGCCCACCAGATACGACGGCTGCTGCAGCTCATCCGCTACCGCCGACAGATGAGACAAAATCGGCTCCGCTTCCCACAGACTAAGGGGAAGCTGTGTCATACTCAGACCATCTTTTCTGGGCGAATGTACTCATCAAACTGCTCTGGCGTCAGATATCCAAGCTCTATCGCCGCCTCTTTGAGCGTTTTGTCTTCCTTGTGGGCTTTCTGGGCAATCTTGGCGGCTTTTTCGTAGCCTATCACCGGATTGAGTGCAGTGACGAGCATTAGACTTCTATCCAAATGGCGCTGGATAGCCGGGAGATTCGGTTCTATGCCTACGACACAGTTATCTACGAAGGAATGGCACGCATCTGCTAAAAGGCGCACAGACTCCAACACATTATGAATGATGAGCGGCTTGAAGACATTCAGTTCTAAGTGCCCTTGCATGGCGCCACAGGTGATAGCGGTGTCGTTGCCGATGACTTGGCAGCAGACCATGGTCATAGCTTCACTTTGGGTAGGGTTGACCTTACCGGGCATGATGGAAGAGCCGGGTTCATTTTCGGGGAGGTTGAGTTCAGCGAGCCCTGCCCGCGGTCCCGAGCCTAAAAGCCGAATATCATTCGCTATTTTCATCAAAGCAACGGCAGTACGCCGGAGAGCGCCAGAGAGCGCAACAAGGGCATCATGTGCCGCCAGGGCAGCAAACTTATTAGGTGCCGAGACGAAGGGATGGCCTGTCAGTTCGGCGATTTTTTGAGCGACTTTTTCAGCGAAGCCTTTTGGGGCATTTAGACCTGTTCCCACGGCAGTCCCGCCCAGCGCCAGTTCCGCCACCTGGGGCAGCACCCGCTCAATATCCCGGCCACTGTCTGCGACCTGTTGAGCATAGCCACTGAACTCCTGCCCTAACCGTATCGGCACCGCATCCATAAGATGCGTTCGCCCGACCTTGATAATATGCCAGAAAGCTTGGGCTTTTTCCTCTAAGGCTTTTTGCAGCTTCTCCAAAGCTGGTAGGAGCTTTTCCTTGACCGCTACATAGGCAGCGATATGCATCGCTGTCGGAAAGACATCATTAGAAGACTGGGAGCGATTCACATCATCATTGGGGTGGATGGGCTTTTTGCTGCCAAGGGGTTGTCCGAGCTTTTGATTGGCGCGGTTGGCAATCACTTCGTTTACATTCATATTCGTCTGCGTGCCGGAGCCAGTCTGCCAGACGACCAGGGGAAAATGTTCATCTAACGCTCCAGAGAGGATTTCATCGCATACTTCGGCGATGAGTTGGGCTTTGTCGTGGGGGAGAACGCCAAGTTCGGCGTTGGTGAGAGCGGCGGCTTTTTTGGCGATAGCTAAGGCATATATAACCTCCTTGGGCATGCGGTGCCCACCGATGCGGAAGTTCTGGAGGGAACGCTGGGTCTGTGCTCCCCATAGTTTGTCTGCGGGCACCTGCACTTCGCCTAAGGTGTCGTATTCTATGCGGTAGGACATAAGGCGCGCGAAGGTACGGGATTTGGGCTACATGGACTGTATGCCTTCTTTTTGCGCTTATCTTGTAGCAGTAGTTTTGGAGCTGAGATGCGGGGAGTATAGCGGGGGCGGCGGCGCCTTCGGCGCCGCCGCCCCCGCCCCCAGCCAAACCCTATCCCAAGTGTCGTATCACACCCGTTCTATAAGCATACTCACCCCTTGCCCCACACCTACACAGAGCGTGGCAAGCCCGTACCTTTTTTGGTATAGGTGAAGGCTACGGGTCAAAGTCAAGGCAAGGCGTGCCCCCGTCGCTCCCAGTGGATGCCCAATAGCGATCGCTCCCCCGTGGATATTTAGGCGGGTTTCATCCAACTCTAAAAGCTGCACGCAAGCCAGTACCTGCGCAGCAAAGGCTTCATTTAGTTCTATAAGGTCAATCTCATGCAGAGAAAAGCCCAACCGGCGCAAAAGCTTCTGCGTCGCTGGCACAGGACCGATGCCCATGTAGGCGGGGTCTACCCCAGCCGTTGCAGCACCTACTATGCGGGCAAGGGGCGTGAGCCCATAGGTCTGTAAAGCTTTTTCGCTGGCAAGTAGGAGTATCGCTGCGCCATCATTGATGCCGGAGGCATTGCCGGCGGTCACGGTGCCCGGCGAGCGGAAAGCTGGCTTGAGCTTGGCGAGCTTCTCCAAAGTCGTGTCGGGGCGCGGGTGCTCGTCCTCCACCATAAGGCTCCCATCAGGAAGGGGGATCGGCAAGATCTCATCGTCAAAAAATCCTTTTGCCTTAGCGGCGGCATAGCGCTGTTGAGAACGCAGGGCATATGCGTCCTGGGCTTCTCGGGAGATATGATACCGCTGAGCAACATTTTCGGCTGTCTCGCCCATGCTATAAGGTGGATACTTTTCAGCAAGGCGCGGATTGATAAAACGCCAGCCAATGGTCGTGTCGTAAATCTCGGCTTTTCTGGAGAAGGGGGTATCGGCTTTGGGCAGGACAAAAGGGGCACGGCTCATGGACTCCACGCCCCCTGCTAATACCAGGTCGGCTTCGCCGACGGCAATGGCGCGCGCAGCTTGGATGACCGCTTCCAGCCCAGATGCACATAAACGATTGACAGTGACGCCGGGCACTTCTACGGGAAGCCCAGCCAAAAGCACCGCCATCCGGGCAACATTGCGATTATCCTCCCCAGACTGATTTGCAGCGCCAAGAATCACTTCATCATAAGCCCCGCCCGGAATCTGGGGAAAGCGTTCTACGAGGCTGCGGATGAGGTGCGCTATCAAGTCATCCGGACGCACGGGAGCAAGCTTTCCGCCATACCGTCCGAAAGGGCTGCGTATGCCTGCTACGATGTACGCCGCTTGCACTCTCCAAAGGTAGCGCGTTCCTAACCAGCGAGAGGCTGTATTTTTGCAAAAAAATGGGGCGCATCTTGGCGATTGACTACGGCTTGCGGCGTACGGGGTTGGCATGGACCGATCCTCAGCAGAATGTTGCCCTTCCGCTAGAAGGGGTAGAGACTGCTCAATTGTGGCAGAAGATAGAGCAGCTATTGGGGGAGGTGGAAAAAATTGTTATTGGCTATCCCCGCCGATTGGATGGGCGTCCTACGGAGATGACTGCTCCTGTGGAGCGTCTTTATCACCAGCTGCGCCAAAAGTATCCCACCATCTCCATAGAACTGGTAGAGGAGCGCCTCAGCACCCATGCGGCCACTCATTATTTACGCCAACTGCCCCGCAAAGTCCGCCAAGACAAAGCCGCTGCTGACCGCATCGCTGCCACCATCCTCTTGGAAAACTACCTTTTACGAAAAAAGCCGTGATTCGTCCGATAGTCGTATATGGCTCCCCCGTTTTGCGGCAAAAAGCCGCAGCGGTCGCCCAAGATGACCCAGACCTGCCTCAACTCATTCAGGATTTATGGGATACGATGTACAACGCCGACGGGGTAGGTCTGGCAGCTCCCCAAATCGGTGTCTCTAAACGCGTTTTCGTGGTAGATGCACATGAGCTCCAGCCCCCAGAAGAAGCCCCCTTCAAGGGCGTCTTTATCAATCCACAGATTCTCTCTACCGACCCCGCCTGCGTGCCCCATGAAGAAGGCTGCCTGAGCATTCCCGGCATAAGAGAAAAAATATACCGCCCCATAGGCGTAGAAATAGAGTACTACGACGAAAACTTTGTCTTGCATCGCAAGCATTTCACAGGCATCGTAGCTCGGATTATCCAGCATGAGTATGACCACTTGATTGGTCAGCTGTTTATTGACTACCTTTCGCCCTTGAAGCGGCAGCTTTTGCGTCGTCGCCTGCGGGAAATCAGCAGCGGCGCCGTGGAAACCCACTATCCGCTTTCCTATGCTCGCTGAACCCAAGGAACTGCTTGTTTTCATCATTACAGCCCTCTTGGGGGGAGGAGCGATATTGGCTTTGCCTTTGAGCCGTCAGTGGGCGTGGCTCTTTTTGGCGCTAGGTATCCCCTGGGCCAGTGAGATTTTAGAGACTACTACCTTCACCCTCACTTTACCTACTGACATCTTTGCAGCGCTGGGTGGACTAACTATCGGCACTTACTTCCTTCTTTTCCCCGAAGCTTTGTTGCCTCTGTGGAAGGTTCCCATCTTGCGGTGGGTCATTCTATATCTTGCATGGATGGGAATTACGACGGCTTTTTCTACTGATGTGCTTGTATCTATGAAGTTTTGGTTGAGTCAGACAGCGTACTTCGGGGCGTTTGGGGTAGGAGGATATCTCTGGATAAAAGAGAGCGAGCGAGGCAAGAAGTATGAGACCCTGACTTATCTTCTTTTGCTTTCTGCCATAGGCGTGATGAGCTTGTGCATCATCGAGCACATTCAGCTCGGCGCTACCCGCACGACAGTGAATAAATCTATCCATCCCTTCATGCGCGAACATACCGTATATGGGGCCTATGCGGCGTGGTTTTTTGTGTTAGGGATAGTGCTTTTCGTTATGCAGCCCAATATTCTACGGGGCGTAGCCGCAGTAGTTGCTGGGACGGCTTTATTTCTGAGTTATAGCCGTGGGGCCTGGCTGACAGCCATAGCTACCCTGGGAATATGGGCTGTCATAGAGGTGCTTCGCCACCTGTCCGCGATGATGCGATTTCTTCTTGTAGCCACTGGTGGTTTAGCCCTTCTGGTAGGGGGGCTTATTCTCATAAGCTACAATCCCGATATTCTTCAGCTCCAAGCTCGCCAACAAATAGGGGAAGCGGGAGGACATTTGATTTCCAGCTTTGATGTGAAAAAAAACCCCTCTAACATGGAGCGGATCAATCGCTGGTTTTCTGCTCTGCAGATGATAGAAGAGCGTCCTATTTTCGGCTTTGGGACGAATACTTTTACTCAGGAATACTCCGCTTATCAGCGCAGTCTGACGCGCACGTCCATCAGTGTAGAAATGGGCGAGGTCGGCGGTGCACACAGCGAATATCTAACCGCGGCGTCGGAGTTGGGACT
>CAZZMF010000034.1:0-8190 GCA_964655255.1 uncultured Sphingobacteriaceae bacterium | reverse complement strand
CTCTGGACCACTCACGGATAAGATGAGAAAGTTACGCTGGAGGGTCAAGGTAGAAGCGATCCGTAGGGGATTGCGGTCGCGCTCTGCCGCCGCTGTAAAGGGACTCGCGGTCAGGGGCGATGAAGTGATGTCATATACTTTTTGTCCATTGGGCAGCGTAAGCTCAGATATCTCCGAAAAGTGCCTATCCCCTGTGAGAAATATCACCCCCGTGATCTCCTCTTCTTCTATGCGTTTGAGAAGGAGCTCGCGCTCTTGGGGAAAGTTGATGAGATTCTCGTAGCCGCCAGTGGGATTGAGGATTTGGCTTCCACTGACGACGAACTTGAAAGTCGCCCGGCTGGATTTGAGCGCATCTATGAGCCACTCTAACTGCGCTGCGCCAAACATGGTACGGCTGCCAGTGGTGCGTTTATTAGGCGCGCGGTAGGTGCGATTATCCAAGAGGAAAAAGTCTGCATCCCCCCATTCAAAAAAAGTCGTGATCCCTTCTGGTGCGCTGGGCACGCCATAGGAGGGATTTGCCCAGAAGAGCCTGAAAGCCTCTCGGGTAAGGTCCCGTGCCCAGAAGCCCCGATCTGAGTCGTTGGGTCCAAAGTCATGATCATCCCACGTGGCATAATGCGGACACAGAGCCAAAAGAGGCTGAAGTTCAGGGAGGCTGCGCGTGTGGGTGTAGCGGTACAAAATGCCCGAGCGGCTATTCCAATCGGCTTCGCGGAGATACACATTATCCCCGAGCCAGAGCATGAAGTCGGGCTTCTGAGCAGCAATCGCAGAAAAAATCTCGTACTCTCCCCCGTAGGGCGTACCCGGACGGTCATAGAGGGAGTCGTTGATATAGGCGCAGCTTCCTATGGCAAACCTAAAGTCTGGGGGGGCGCTGCGCCAGCGCCACTGCGGCAGCGTCCGAAAGTAGGTCGGATAAGAGAGCTTTACAGGCTTGTCGTTGAGCAGGACAGTGTACTGATACACTCGCCCCGGCAGAAGCGGTCCTATCCGAAAGGTCGCCGTGTAAGCTGTGAGGGAATCTGTACGCAAGGCAGGCGTGCGGTATTTGACTTTTGGCTGGGCAGTGTCTGCATATTCTATCTGAAGAGTAGCGGGTCCTGTCGTCTGAAGCCAAATCGCTACTTCCCGAAGTTGGGCATAGCCAAGCATAGGTCCTGAACGCAGTCCGACTTTCTGTGCGCATAGAAAGCCCACTGCGAGCAGGTAAGCGTACCGCATCGCAGCGAAGGTACAACCCTCAGATAAAGCTCACTCTACCCTTTCCCCTACCATGCTAACGCCCCCCGTGGAAACTTCTATCTTGAGGGGCAAAGCAGTGGCTTTGTCTAACCAGATTTTCTGAGTAGCGCCTTCGGACTCCAAACGGGCACGCCATGCCTCGTGCATGGTGCCGTTGATAGTGATAGACTCTTCGCCCTCTATGTGAAGGGTAGCGTTGGTAAAGCCCTGCTGCTGTGGAGATAAAACGGGAAAGCTCGCCTTGTATCCGACCCCCAGCGGCAGCGAACCGAAGTAGTACAGCAGTGCATTACCGGTAGGATAGACAGGCTGCTCTTGTATCGCCACCTCAAAGGCATTTTTCTGACCCATGACCTGGAAAGCGCCTTTTATAGTTTGCCCTTCCCGCTGGAGGAGAATATCTACGCCTTGCTGGCTTCGATGGTAGCGGCTCATTTCGCCTTGGGCGTCTACTTCTGTCGTGTCGCTGCCGCGTAGGAGCGGAAAATCTGACGCTTCCATCCGAGCGATAAATCGCCATCCCTGCGGGGTACGCTCCCACCTTTCTGTGCTCGTGGCGCTCACTTCACGACCCGGAGTTTTGACTTGATAGCGCCACTTAGTGGTGAGAGGCGCCTGCAGAGTCAATCTAAGGCGCGCAGAAGCAGTCGTCTGAACCTCCTCCGGTAAAGAAGGGCGCACAGTCGCCGGATCCACGGTAATCTCTGCTAATCGCCGAGCGATCTTCTCGGGGACCTCGGGCTGGACGCGCCCCCCAAGCCGCTCTGCAAGAAACTGCTCTATCGCCACCATCATCGCCATGCGGTTGTCGTAGTTTTGGAAGCCATGCCCCTCATCCGGCGCAAGTAGATAACGCACAGGATAGCCCTTGGCATGTAGAGCAGCTACGATTTGGTCAGATTCATGCTTTTTGACGCGGGGATCGTTGGCGCCCTGTACAATCAAAAGCGGTACCCGAATGCGCTCTACATGATACAAAGGCGACTGGGCTTTGAGGCGCTCTACATCTTGGGGATCGTTGAGGTTGCCCACGCGGTGGTCAAAGAGCTTCATAAGCGGGCGCCAGTACGGCGGAACCGACTTGATGAGCGTGATAATGCTGGAGGGTCCGACGATGGAGATGCCGCATGCATACAGCTCCGGCGTGAAGGTGACACCCGCCAGGGTCGCATATCCCCCATACGAACCGCCCATGATAGCAATGCGCTTCGGATCAAATACCCCTTGCTTCACCATCTCCTGCACAGCATCCGTGAGGTCATGCTGCATAATCCCAGTGCCCCACTGCTTATTGCCGGCGTTTAGAAAAGCCTTACCATAGCCTGTGGAACCGCGAAAGTTGACTTGGAGGACGGCATAACCACGGTTAGCGAGGAACTGGGATAGGGCATCATAACCCCAATAATCCCGCGCCCATGGTCCCCCATGCACCAGCAGCACAGCGGGTAAGTTTTGTGGAGGAACGCCTTTCGGCAAAGTCAAATAAGCCGGTATGCTGGCGCCATCTCGTGCGCGAATCCGGAGGGGACGCTTTTCGGCTAAATGTTCTGTCGGCAAGTCTGGGCGTGCGCGTCCGATTTCTTTGAGGGTTTGCCGCTGCGCATCCCATAAATAATACCGCGCCGGCTCCCTGTCACTACTAAATGTAACCACCGCATACCGCTCATCATCTGAAAGACCACTCATCCCTACTTCCCCTCCCGGCAGAAGCTCCTCCCATTTTTTGTACCAGCTCTCCAACTTTTCATCAAAAAAGTATCGCCGGCGCTTGTCATCTATGTAATAAACGGAGCGCAACTTGTCGGTTTTCTCGTCAAAAAACGCCCCCCCTATATCTACCCTATCTTCGGGGTCGGCATGCACTTGCCTTTCCTTACCCGTTTTAGGGTCAAAAGCCACGAGGCGCAGCTTGTCCACGCCTTTATTTGTGATGAGAAAAATCTCTTCTCCCTTCTTAGGCAGGTAGGCGATGCTGGCTGATTCATCCCACGCAGTTTCATAGACTTTTTTGAAGGAGAAGCCCTTGCCTTTACGAGTGACGAGGTAGAGTTCTGTGCCCCCTTCGGGACTGACCTTCCCAGCGAAGCGAATACGCCCTAAATCATCTATGCCCCACCCAAGCACGCCGTCTTCGTTCTTATACAGGAGCGTCAGGCGCCCCGTAGCCAGATCTAACTCATACAAGTCATGGAGGCTGGGATTGCGATCGTTGAGTCCAATATAGGCGATCTGGGGTTTATTCCGAGGGAAGGCATACGGTTGTACTCTGATGCCTTCCCGAGGGGTAAGGTCTACGGCTTTGGGAATCTGTCCGGGTGTGGCTTCTGCGAGGATGATACGATATAGGTGATAGTTTTCATCGCCGTCTTTATCCTGCACGTACAGGATATATCGGCTATCGGGACTCCAAAAAAACTGCGTAATGGGTCTGCGTTCGCTGGCGGTGATAGGAAAAGCTTCGCCAAGTTCGCCGTCTCGGATGGGCTGGAGCCAGATATTGAGCGTGCCTTTATACGGCTTGGCGAAAGAGAGCCAGCGACCATCTGGCGATATTTCTACGTTTGCAAGCTGCGGATCGCCAAAAAAAAGTTCTCGGTCTATCAAGGGAGGCAGTTGCGCTGTCATTACGCTACAAAGTAAGGCGAAGGTGAGGGGCTTTACCATGACCCAGCAAAGATACTATACCCCCCATAGAGCTCCCAAAACAAGCTAAGCTTTCGCCTTCGGCACCTTTCCTTCGTGAGGGGCGGACTGTGTAGCTTTTGCTTCCTGTTCTAACCTTTCCCGAAAGTCCGACAGCACATTCATATAGGTCACATAGGCTTCGTAGGGAGAGTTGTAGGGATTGAAGTACTTATGCACATCGCCGTCGGAGAAAAACTTTGTGCACATGTAATAGAAATGGTCACTGGTCTGCAGGCGTAGCCAGTCCCGATGCAAAGCAGGCGAAGTTACGGTTTCTATGAGCGGCTCCAAAGCGTACAGCGTCTCAAAGGCATCTATTTGTAGCTCATTGCCCAGCCATGCGGTCAAATCCCGCTCTGAGTCTGCCCAAGACAGGGGCATCGGCACAGATATTTTAGCGGCGGGCTCGTGGCGCTTCAGCACTTCAGAGGGCGTGAGAAAGCGCGCTCGCTCCTCAGAGAGCATTTTATTTACCCACGCCTCAAAAAACTCAAATATTCCTGTCTCCGCCCACTGATGCTCTCCGAAGGTCTCATAGTCCATAAAAAGGTTTATCAAGCGCTGCTCCGAGGGAATAGCGCTGATCCATTCTGCAAACTTTTCCGCTGTGAGAGGATATGCTTCCCAAGAGCGATTAGAGAAACGAAAGGCAATATCGTCACTGAGCTTATAGTTACGCAGAAGCAGTTTGAGGGGAGCAGCGGCGCTCTCATAGAGATAGTTAGGACTGCGCCAGCCCAAGAGGGTATCCGCGCCTTCTGCCAGCATCGCTTCAAATCCCATCGCTGACACCCACTGCGCCACTTCATCGTAATACACCAACTCCGTATTGCGAAATACTTTGGGCTTGGCGCCGAATAGGCTCTCCAGCGTCTTGGTATGCTTTTTGACCTGCCGCTCAAACTCTTTACGGGACTTTAGGGAAGCAAGGCTATGGGCATAGGTTTCACCGATCAGTTCTACGCCGCCCGTCTGGTACAGCCCCTGAAAGCTCTCCAACACTTCTGGCGCATACACCTCCATCTGCTCTAACGCCGTGCCGCTGATAGCAAAAGCCACCGAAAAGCGTTCAGGCCCCCACTGTTGGATGAGCTTTTTGAGGAGGGCATTCATGGGGAGGTAGCACTTGCGAGCGATGCGCTGAAGGAGCGTGCGATTATTTAGTTCGTGATAATAGTCATGCGAAACGCCAATATCAAAAAACCTATAAATGCGCAGCCGGAAAGGCTGATGGACTTGAAAGTATAGACATATATGCTTCATGGCAGGATGGATTTGTAGGCTTCTATGACGCGAGCGCTGGAACGCTCCCACTGGAGCTGGGCAAGCTCCGCTTGGGCATATCGGATGAAAAACGGGCGAATACCTTTATAGCGCAGCACCCCATAGATCAGGTCTGCCAGTCCATCCACATCCCAGAAATCTACTTTCAGCGCATGGGGAAGGACTTCGGCGACGCCAGACTGCTTAGAGATGATCACAGGTACGCCAGCGCGTAAGGCTTCTAATGCCGATATGCCGAAAGGTTCTGATACGGATGGCATTACATATACATCACTCAGGTCAAAGAGCCGTTCTACTTCGGCGGGGGGTAAGAAGCCTGTAAAACTGAACCGGGCTCCAAGCCGCAACTGCGCTACCCGACGAATCACCCCTCGTAAAAGATCTCCTGTCCCCGCCATGACAAAATGGGCTTCTGGGATGTGGGGAGCCACCCGCGCCGCCGCCTCTACAAAGTACTCCGGACCTTTTTGATAAGTCACGCGCCCCAAAAAAGTAACCACCTTCCGCTGCGAGGGCGGACGCTGAATAGGCTGCCGATCTTTGGGCAGAACAGCATTATGAATAGCCCATATCTTTTCAGCGGGGATGCCATATTTCTCTATGATGAGCGAACGGGTATAAAAGCTCACCGCAATCACCAGGTCAGCGCCTTCCATGCCCAGCTTTTCTATAGCGCGCACATCGGGATTAGGGTTATCGCCTGAGCGGTCGTATTCGGTGGCATGGACGTGGACGACGAGGGGTTTGCCAGTTTTTTCCTTCAACCATAGCCCCCCTAAATACGTCAGCCAGTCATGCGCATGGATAATGTCAAACTCCTCCCGTTCAGCAAGATGACTCACTGCGTAGGCATAACGGTAGACTTCGCTGAGGAGGTCGGGTCCATATTTACCAGAGAACTCCAGTCGGAGGGTGCCTTCTGTGGTGAAGCTCACTGGTTCTGGCACGCTTTGGAAGTGGATTTCTGGCGCGGTGAGCTGCTCCAGATAGGGTCCTAACGCCGTGCGTACTCCATAGAAGGTGATGGTATGCCAAAAGGAAGGCAAACTGACGCTTTGGGAGAAGGGGACATCTATTTCATTAGCGCCGAGGAGACGATACCCGTCGGGGGGCTCTTCGCCGGTGCGGAGCGGCATGACGAAGGTTACTTTTACCCCGTGGTGAGCCAGCCCGCGCACCAGCCCATAGCATGCCACCGCTAACCCCCCTGCAATCCGCGGCGGAAACTCCCACCCCAACATCAGCACCCTCATAAGGCTCGAAGAAGTTGAGCGATGCGGAGGGTCTCGGCGACGCTCCATGCTTGGGCAGGGGCGCCGCGTGGAGTATGAGGCGCATCCCCGTCATAAATCTCCGCAAGCGTCCCCCACCCGTACAGAAATAGCGCCTCTTCTAAGCCCTGAAGCAGCTTACGCAAACCTACATGGGCACTTTCGCCCCATATCGCTAACTGGGCATCCGCATAAGTACCAAAGAGCCAAAGCCACACAGTGCCATTATGGTAGGCGCGGTCGCGCTGTGCTTGATTGCCTTCATACCGTCCTTGATACTGTGGGTCAGACGGTGAGAGGGTACGCAAGCCCCTCGGCGTGAGAAGGTGATGTTCAGCCGTTTCCAGAATAAGCTCGGCAATCTTTTCACTGATAGGGCGATACGGCAAAGCAGCCGCAAAAAGTTGATTGGGGCGGATTTGCCAGCTTTTGGTACTTTTATCGCTCCAGTCTGCCAGGTAACCGTGCGCTTTGTCCCAGAAGGTAGGTTTGAAGGCTTCCAGAACCTTGCGGGCTAAAAGCCCCCAACGCCACTGGGTACCTTCATCGGGGGCGTGCTCAGCCACGAAACGCAAGGCAGCATACCATAGGGCGTTCATTTCCACTAAGGCGCCGCGGCGCTCCACAGCAGGTTTGCCTTCTACGAGCGCATCCATCCATGACGGCACCAGGGACGACTTCACATATAGAAGACCATCCTCACCCATGAGGCGCTGGAGGTAGCCCACGAGCACAGAAAGCAGGGCTTCGCCGTAGCGCTTCCAGATCACTTTGGCGGAGAGACCCATCCGCTGCGCCTGCAGAAGCGCCCACCCAAACCACAAGCCTGTATCTTCTGCGGCGTAGCTATCAGGAAAGGTATTGGGAAAGCGCCCATCAGGCGAAAGGTACTTTAGCGCCGTCTCCATCACCCGATGGAAACGCTCCTCCTCCCCCCGCGCCAGCGTCAGCCCCGGCAAACTGATAAAGGTGTCCCGCCCCCACACCCCAAACCAAGGATGTCCAGCGATGATGTATTCGCCCGTGGGGTCTTTGAGGAAAAAGTTTTCCGCAGCTTCACTAAGCGTCTGGGTCAGCGTAGGATAAAACGATCTAATCTCTGGTAGCGCCTCTGAGAGGGGCGGCACGCCCGACGGACTAAGGGCAATCGTTATCTCGCCAGCGCTGTGAAGGCGCCATTCCCAGCATTCCGTAGCAGTGAGGGTTTCCGTAGCTTCATAGCCGCGGGCTTTCTCCTCGGGATAAAATACCCCTTGATAAGGATAGGACCACGGAATATACCGCGGTGCCGGCTCTACCGAGAAATACAAGGCAATATCTTCGGGCAAGCTAAGCTTTTGTCCATGGCGTTCTACGGTGATGGTGTCTTGACGGAGCGTATGCCATGGACGCACCGCCCACAGGGGTATCCACCGAAAAAGCACGCCTTCTGAGAAGCAATACTGTAGAACCCATAGAGGCTGAACGGGTGAAACATAGAGCCTTTTTTCCACCGAGAGGTCGCCGATGTGATATATCCAGCGCCACACTGCCCCCGATTGAAAGCTCTGCAAATGCCTATAGCCTTCCCATACGAGCTTCTCATGGAAAAACTGGGTCGTCAATAAAAAGCGCCCTTCACGCAAATGCAGTTCTTCCTGCATTTGCGGCAAAAGTTCATATCGCTGAAAGCCCCGCCACAGTGAGAACCAGCTGTGAT
>CAZZMF010000033.1:0-8332 GCA_964655255.1 uncultured Sphingobacteriaceae bacterium | reverse complement strand
CCTGTGAGCGACAGAAACGACAGAAGCGTATTTGGTTATTTACAGGCCCCTTTCTGATTAGCCTTATGGTTTTAGAACAAAAGATCGGACGGATTAGTTCTATAACCTTACGAACGCCCTACACCTGCACTCACCATGTGCCCCATAGTCCTACACGCAGTACTCGCCCTAAGAAAGGCATATTGCCCACGCTCAGATGATCCCATCCGTAGGTATTGAGCACATTTTCTGCGCTGACGGTAAGGTGTAAGCTTGTCTGCTCTCCTTTCTGCCAGAGGCGATAGCCGTAGCGCAAGTGCAGAAGCCAGTACGCTGGCGTATAGTCTTCTGTGTAAATCGTTCGGGCGAGGTGGCGCTGAGCAGCCGCCGCATAAATCTCTGCTCCCGCTTGATGACGCTGATAGTGATGAGTATACCGCAAGCGCCCATACAAAGGATATATCCACGGCAGCGGCTCACGCAGCGTCTCATGCCAACCGTAAATATAGCCCGACCAGATTTCTAATAGCCCGCTATCTAATACATGAAGGGTAGCTTGCGCGGAGAAACCTGCTGTATATGCTGTGCCCGTATTACGGAGGATGCGCCACTGCTGCAAGGTGCTATTGCCGGGCGCCCCTGCCGGCAGAAAAGTCACAGGCGAGATGTAGTTTTCCATCCTATTTCCAAAGGCACTCACACGAGCGCTCCACCGGCTCTGTGTGAAGGTATAAGCCAGTTCTCCCCGCAAAAGGCGCTCCGGCTGGAGAGTAGAACTGCCCATCAAAATGCTATTGTCCATCGGCACATATAGGTAGTAGGCATATAACTCAGTGTGAGTAGGGGCACGCGTGCCGGTGGATAGATTCAAAGTGAGGGTATGTTCGGCTTTTGTCCAGCTGGCAGAGAGAGCGACTTGGTACACGGAGAAAGATCGGTTGCTTGCGCTACCGCCGCTGTAGGCTTCCTGATAAAGACGCAGCGGCAAGTAGCCCATCGTATCTCCTACTGAAAAGGAGAAAAGATTCCAACGCCCTTCGGCTTGGGCATGCCATGCCCTGCGCTGGTAGGCGAGAATCAGGGCTGTGCCGCCTTGTTTTATCTGGATGTCGGCGAGGTTGAGAAGGCGCATAGGTGCCCCCCCATCCAACATAAACATGTCCATCGAGCCATAAGCCTTACTGAGGCTGTATTCACTGCGCTGTCTGATGGAAAAGCCGCTTTTTTCCCACCAAGTAAGCGACCATACAGCCCCTGCTGTCCGAGTGATGCCCTTCATCGGCATGTACATCCCTGGCATGACGATGCGATTGCGAATCTCAGATTCTGGACGAGTCTCATCGGTCATATCGTGAAAGACGGAGTTTGCATACAGGCGCAAGTCTGAAAAATCCTTCCAAATATGGCGCAGACTCACCATGTGCATAGCACTGTGCCGCGCATCCATCATAAGCGCTGGATACGCCACATCATAGAAAAAGTCCCCCATATAACTCGCTTCCAGATGATGAGCGTTTGAGAGGCGATAGCGCAGCGCCGTGAGGAAGTTGATTTTGCGGAAATCGGGCAACCGCAGGGTCGTATCCTGCGCCCATGCCAGAGGCCCCTCATACCGCACCCCCGGTGCAAAACGGCGTCCTACCCGATAATCGCCACCTAACCGAAAAGTCAGCGCCGATGCAGTGGTGAGTCGCTGTCCTATGCGCCGCCGATCCCGAGCCGTGAAATAAATCCGATGATAGTTATCTCCGAAAAGCAGAGTGGTTTGTCCTCCTTGAGGACCGTCGAGCGAGAAGAGGTGAAGGTTGAGCGTAGGGGTAGCGCCCCAGTTGGTGGTGGTCTGCCACGAGGCCCCCTCTATGGCTGTGGCCTCCACAAAAGTCAGCACTGGATCCAGCCGATCCACACAGGCGGGTAGCAAGCGCATCCCATCTATGGTCACTTGGGTTTGCGTCGGCAGTAGCCCTTGATACACTACTTCCTGAGCAAAGGGCACGGACCGATAGACGAGTTGCGTCCCCGGAGCAAGGCGCACCACTTTATCAGTATTCTGTTCGCTAAGGGTAGAAAGCTTAGCCTGCATCGCTTGAATGCGCACCGTATCCATGGCGTAGGTCGGTACGGAGTCTTGTTGTGCCCAGAGCAGGGCTATGCTCAGCAGACTCAGGAGGCGTAGCTTTATCATGATGCAAAGTTGCGATTTTATCTAAGATGAAAAATCACCATAAACTGCGCAGCCAGTCCCACACTCCGGCAAAAAATGCCCCCCATACTACCATAGCGATGCTGGTGCGAGTGGCTATTTGCCGTCGCGGACTGCCGAAAGCAAGCGCAATCGCCGTGCCAATCGGCGGACTCAAAATAGGAGGAGTAAGCCACGCCACGCCCCACAAGCCATACTTCTCCCAGAAGCGCGCCCACTTTTGAGAGGAGAGGCTTTGAACGGGGCGTCCGCGCCGACGAGCTATCCAACTGCGCACCTTGTCCCCCAAATAAGTGAAAAACACTACCCCTGCTATCCCCCCCGAAGTCGTTATTAGAAACTGCTCCCAGAAGCTCAGCTTCATCGCCATACTCATTCCCACCCCTACCATGAACTTGAAACCGCTCATGAGGAAGATGGAAAGATATTTCAGCAGGCGAACGCTCTCAGTGATGAAGAGCTCCATAAGCCAAATCCCCTGCATCCCCTAATCCCGGTACGATATAAGCACGGGCTGTAAGCTCTTTATCTACTGCCCCCACGTAAAGATGCGCATGAGGAAGGTCCTTTTGCACAGCTTTGATTCCGTATTCTGAGGCAATCAGCGCCATGATGTACAGGGCTTTTGGGCGACCCCGCATCAGAAGCGCCTCATAAGAAAGAATAACACTGCGTCCAGTAGCCAGCATGGGGTCCATAAGGATCAAATAGCGCCCTTCCAGAGGCGGCACTGCCATATAATCCACCTGCACTTGTACTTCCCGGTTGGTGAGTTCTGTGCGGTAGGCGGCGACGAAGCCCACATCAGCAAAGTCAAAGGCTTCCATGGCGCCTTCTAAAAAAGGATTGCCCGCCCGCAGAATGCTCACTAAGACGGGCGGCTCTGCGAGCACTTCTACTTGGGCTTGTGCTAAGGGGGTCGTTACCTCCGCCTGATGTAAGGGAGGGAGCGACTGATCTCATAGGCGAGCAGGAAACCTGCCCGTTTGAGATTCCAGCGGAAGCGATGGCGGTCTTTTTGGAGCTTTTGATTGCGCAACTCAGCCAAAATCTGTGAGAAAAGCGAGGGGCGCTCGGTCAGCACATACAGCGGCATGAAGCGAAGTTATCAAAAGCGCCACGCAGCAAGGGCATATCGCACTTCCCAGCGCCCCCCAAACTGCCGAAAAAATCGCTCCACCCCGGGCAAGACTGAGCCATGAAAGTCAAACACTTTCCCCTGAGCATGCGCCCACTGAATCGCCTCATATAGCAGCCGTACCCCTGCCTGTCCGCTTTTTGGGGTGTGCGCCCCTGCTATGTACCAGATGCGGTTAACCCCTTGGAGAAAAAGCCCCACCGCTTGCAGCGGCTCCCCGACCCCCAGCGCATGCCAGGCGGTTTCATACGACATCAGGGGAGCTAAATGCCTTTGAAGCTTAGGCGAGACCCCCACAGGACGATGAGTGACCCACCATTGAAAAGCCTCCTGAGGTGGAAGTATTCGTACAGGGAGCGCCTCCGCCTGGCGCAGTTTGCGCAGTAGGTCTTTATCTGGTGCAAAAGTCCCCGGCTCCAAAATAAAGCTCCCATGGGCACGGATAGTGAGTCCGTACAGAGGCGGGAGATAACTCCATTCAGCCGATAGCGCCCCCCCCACATATATCAAATGAGTGCGCGCTATCCACTCACGCAGTGCGCGCAAGATGCGAGCTATGGTCTGGTACTTTTCAGACAAAGTGAGGGGTAAAGGCTTAGCTAAGCGAATCCCCAGTTCGGGCACACTGAGCGGCTGGCGATACAAGCGCAGTGGTCCGATACGCCGCACTGCAAAAGGAATCGCCGCAATAGGCTTCTCTTCACTCACGACGACTGCGCCCCAGGGTAGGCTTTGTTTCTCCCACCATATCCACTCTGTAAAAGGAGCTTCACTGTATGGGAGGCGCTCCCAAATATCCCGTAGGGATGTGCTATCGTACCACTGAGCTATCACCTGGCAGGCTTAGATAGGGGCATCGGCGAGAGGATACCACCGATGGCGACAGAAATAGCCCCCGCTCGGCGCGCTCCGACTATGCCCGTATGAAAGCCCACGCTTAAGGGACGGGCGACGCCAGTTTTTTTGAGGCGTAGGTTGATTTGGTGGAGGAAAAAGCTACCTTCTACATGCCAAGAGCTTTCGGCGGTATAGAGCGCACGCAGGACGAAGATCTCCTGCCAGCTGGTACGACGCAGCAGAGGCAACCCACGAAGAAGGGCCCCTTCTGGCATCCACGCCCACACTCCATAAGCGCCCCACTGTCCCAGTGCCTGATACGGCGCCCACAGAACGAAATCCCCATATCGCCGATGAAAAACCAGCGCCGTCGTCGGTACATACAGACGATCTGCCCATGGAGCGGAAGCGGACTGCCATAAAGCCGCCATGGTACTTTCTATGCGCCCCAGTGGGCTGATGGAAAGCTCTGTATGCCCGCTCAGCGCTGCTGATATGAGCGCCGTCCCGTTGAAGAAAGCCACTTCCGCAGCGGTACGCAGATACCAGATGAAAGGCTTCTCTGGAGGAATGAAACGCGTAGATCGCGGGGTGGTAAAGGTGCGGGTACCTGGGCGCCAAACCAGCCACCCCGCCAGCCGTACAGCATCATAGGCGGTTATGCGCTCGGGACTGGTAGGTCTGCGATCCCACGAGAGTCGCATTTCGGCTTCCAGTGTGCGGTGAAGGTACCGTCCCACCGAACCTTCTACAAAAGGGCGTGCATAGCCTTGCCAAGGCGTCTCTTGCCCTGCGAGGCGATAGAGGAGATTCCAGAAAGGCGGGATTTGTACAAAGTACGAGGGCTCGCGCACATCCATCCCGCCAGCCATGCGCCAACGCCAGCGGGGATAGCGTCGGCTTTCACCGGCGACCTCCGCCACAGGGAGGAAGCGCCCCCAGCCTAATCCATAGCGTCCCCGTGCGCGCAGGCTAAAGGTACTGGCTTCGCCTGACCATGTATAGCCCCCTACGAGAGGCACTACCCACCCCTCCAGCGGCGTATGATTTACCCATTCCACCCCTGCTATCAGCCGGGCAAAGCGGCTCTTTGATGACCGGGTATAAGACCATCCTACGCCACCCTCTATTAGACTAAACTGCCTCCTTGGGCGGGAGGTAGTTGTCTCCTGCTGAGCCACCAGCGTGTCGTGTCGCATAATGTATGCCCACTGCGCTGAGTCCAGAGGCGCTTGTCGCACACTGTCCCAAAATGCTGAGGTGGCTTCGGCTGCTTCCGGAAGGATGCGTACCAGCTCACCGTAGTCCATGCGCTGGACGCGGAGCGTCTCCACTGGCGCCGTAGCCCGCGAAAGGCTGCTATCCCTCCCAGGCGAAGGCACACGCTGAGGGGGAGGCTTTCTGCCAGAGGGAGATGCTCGAGAGGCTTTGGGCTTCTCAGCGGTAACTAACGCTTGATACTTGCGATAGGCAGCATAGCCTTCTCCTACTAACGCTACACTCCCCACGGGCAGCGATACCCGGAAGTGCCCTTTGAAGCTCAACTCTCCCAGCACATAACAGGCGCCCACTGGCACAAAAGTCGCTCGTACCCCAATACTATCGGTATAACGCAAAGGGCGAGGCGATTGGACGCGCCATTCCAAGCCCGCAAGCGCATAACTTTCATCCGCTATGACGATATAGCCCTCCACACAAGGCGAAGCCTTACTGCGTGGCTCCACAGCGATTTTATAAAAGAAGTTGTCTTCCTCCCAGTAGCTGCCAACGAGACGATAGCGGTAATATAGAGGAGCATCTTTTGCCAGAGGCAGGATAAATGGGGTCTCGGTCAGTTCTGCCAGCGTCAGCCGCTCCCCATACGGATCAAAGCCCTGAAATATCCACCCTCCGATGAAGCTGTAACGCTGCGTGCCCACAATCCGCGAACGGATTATCTCTTCGCGGTACTTGTCCGGCGCCGTGAAGTAAATGTGCGAGAAGGTCTCACTCATGAAAAGCACCTGGCGATCCGCCACAGATTTATCAAGAAAGCGGCGTATAACGGCATTTGGCGGCTCCAGCCATTTCACGCTAAAGAGGGTATAGGTTTCTGTGCGAAAGCTGGGCAAACAACTGCGATTTTGGGGCTTATTTTCTATGGCTTTGCGGATGAGTAGCTCGCCGGGGTCTTTGCCGCCCTCGGTGATGATGACGCCCCCGAGCCGCACCTCCTGCGGATATAGCACGAATGTATAAAGGTTATTGGCTTCCCGCCGATATAAGGTATCTCTACGCACCTTGTAGCCCAGATGACGAAGTTCTAAGATGAGGGTATCCAGAGCTACACTGACCGTGAAGCGCCCCTCTGCATTCGTCACAGTCTGATAACCTGTCTGGGGTAGGCGAACAATCACATGGCTCAGCGGCTCCCCTGCTGAGGAGCGCACCTCCCCCTGAAAGGAAAAAACCTGCGCCCAAAGGCTCCCCCAGAGTAGCGCATATCGCACAGGTCAAAAGTAGCATTTGCCTACCCAGCAAGCAGAGCAAAAAAAATGGCGAGGGGGGGTCCCTCGCCACGGATATGAACGGGTCCTACCGAAGACGCTCAGCGCCCCACGCGCTGAACCTGTTGCACAACTTGAAAAGGCACATCAAAAGAACCCTGCACTGTATCAGGATACGGGTTAGAGAAAGATACAGGATTCACAGCCACATACTCCCCTGTAATACGCCGATCTGAGGTAATAGCGAGCCGCCTGACAGACACATTCCAAAGTGATGCATCCCTCTCTCGCCCTGAGGTGCGGGCATATCCTACCTTTGCTGGGGTGTGGGAGATTGATAAATACGAAGCGGCGCTGAGAGAGTCCCGCTGGACAGAACTGGGCGCTTGGGAGCAGTGGATGCATTATGCTCTATCTGGAGGAGGAAAGCGGTTTCGTCCATATCTGGCTTGGCGCAGTTATAGTTTTTACGCTGGGGAAGCGGCTTCTTGGTCAGAAGCGCTGCCCCTCTTGAAGGCGATTGAGCTACTGCACACTTTCACGCTCGTCCATGACGATGTCATGGATAAGTCTGACTTGCGGCGCGGTCGCCCCACCCTCTATCGCCTTACGGATGCGGATACGGCTATTCTCGTAGGGGATGCGCTACTTATTGGCGTCTATCAAGAAATCATGCACCTGCCCGCCCATGCCTGTAAGGTAGTCGGCGATATCCTTTCCCGGGCAGCTTTGAGGGTATGTCATGGGCAGCTTTTGGACCTTGATCTGACGAAGCGTCCCACGGCGGAAGTCAGCATGGACCTCTACCTGCAAATGATCACTGAGAAAACGGGGGCGCTGATTGGCGCGGCGCTGGAGGCGGGCGCTGCATTAGGCGGTGCCGCCCCCCCCGAAACGCAACAGCTACGAGCCCTCGGCGAAGCCATAGGGCGCTTTTTTCAGCTCCAAGATGATTACCTGGATGCCTTCGGCGAAGAAACAGGGAAAATCCGAGGCGGCGATATTGCCGAAGGAAAGAAAACTTTCCTCTGGCTATGGGCATGGGAGAAAGCCTCCCCAGAGGAGCGGGTACAAATGGAGAGTTTGAGTGGGGAAGCCCGGCGCACCTTCGGGCTGGAGCTTTACGAGCGACTGGGGCTGCGCACTGCCGGTGAAGCTTACCTACAAAAAGCCTACGACGAACTCATGACCCTACTTCCCACCGTGGCTTGTCATAGTATGTTGAGCGAGATAGTACAACAGCTCGTTGGACGGGCGCGCTGAGGCATTTTCAATCTCTACCCACATCATGTTTGCCAAATATATCTTACCTTCGCATTCCATGGTAACTAAAATCGCCCCGACCAATGGGGTCTCTGCTCGCCTCCGTCCAGAGCAGTTTGGCGAGCTGGTTTTTCATGGAGAAGTCATGCGCCGTTATCTTTCCGACACCGCCATCGAAGCTGTCCAACGCTGGGAACGCGGCGAGCCTATTTCCGCCGAACTGGCTGACGAAATCGCTAATGCCCTGCGCCAGTGGGCAACCGAAAAAGGCGCTACGCATTACACGCACTGGTTTCATCCGCTCACTGGGCTCACCGCCGAGAAACATGAGAACTTCTTTGAAGTCTATGGCGGAAAGGTCATCAGCGCCCTCAACGGCAGCGAACTGCTCCAACAGGAACCTGATGCGTCATCATTTCCCAGTGG
>CAZZMF010000032.1:0-8646 GCA_964655255.1 uncultured Sphingobacteriaceae bacterium | reverse complement strand
CGGTGAGACGGCGACTCGGATGCTACGCAGTTCGCCAGCAGCTCCTAAACGCTTTATGAAAGCCTGCAAGCCGTGGGCTTTTCCCATGTCTTACCTAACAAAACTATATGCGACTTTTCAAGCACTGGCTAAGGCAACCCTCGCGCCAAGGAAGGGTCCCAGATACCTTCTGGACCTTCTACGATTAGCGTAGGTGGGGAGGTGCTTCTATCCAGATGACGAACAAAAGGCGCGGGTATCCAAAAAGTAGCCCCTTCTTCACCTTCTACTATGAAAAAGTCATACGCTAAGCCTGGCTGTATGTCCTTAAGGTAGCCACGCAGGGTGCCCTGCTCATCTACCACGCGGGCATTTTGCGCTTCTATGTAATAAAACTGCCCTGCTTCCAAAGGCGGCAAATAGGCGCGAGGTAAGTACAGTTCTATGCCGCGTAGCTTTTCTGCCTCGGTGCGGTCTTCTGTGTCAGTAAAACGCAAGCGCCACCAGCGATGTGGCTTAGAATCGTTTTTTTGGGAGGAGTACGGGCGGATGAAAGCAACCTTCCGAGGATAGCCTACCTCCCCTTGCACAATCCAAAAAGTGCGCAGGTCATAAGCAGTGGGATTTTCTGAAAAGCTCTCTGCCAGTACATGCCCGCGCAGCCCGTGTGCTCGCGTGATTCGCCCCCACAGGAAAAGTTCCCTCAAAGGAAGAGCCTCGGGGAGCGACTTCACAGAACCCAACGCACGCTTGCCTTACTTTTTAGCAGAAGCAGCTTTGGCTTCTTTCTGAGCCTTCCAGAGTTGATAAGCCGCTTCTATTTCTTCGGGGCTTTTGCCCTTGCGCCAGAGGTGGAGCTTGAGAAGGATGCCCTCGCGAGAGAGAAGGCTACGCACAGTCTCCGTGGGTTGAGCGCCATTTTTTAGCCAGTAGAGGACACGCTCGTGATTGAAGCGAATGTCAGGAGGATCGGTATTGGGGTTATAGTAGCCTAACTTCTCTATGAAACGCCCGTCGCGCGGCGCGCGACTATCTGCCGCTACAAGATGAAAAAAAGCGTAATGCCTGCGTCCATCGCGCCGTAGTCTCAGCCTGACTGCCATGGCGGGCAAAGATACGGCGTTTCTGATATCAAGACAGCAGACAGAAGGCAAAATCGTTAAGCTTGCGTGATGAATCCCTCTGAACGAGGACGGGCATATTATGACAAAAACTGCCCTTTCTGCTGCCGACTGGCACGATGGGGGCAGAAACTTTTGTCTTCTTCTGCTATAGAGTGGATACCAGCTGATTACACAGACCTTGCCCAGCTCCCGGTAGCTGTGGATGCCATGATATACGCCGAAGGCGAAAAGTACTGGATAAAGTCTGAAGCCCTACGGCGCCTCCTCAAACGCGCCGGCTGTCCCGTGCTGGCTGGCTTAATGACACTTATACCGCTGCGCTGGCGCGATTGGCTCTATGACCAGGTAGCCGCCAAAAGGTATTGCCTCGTAGGCCCTTGTGCCCCTCCAGTCAAAAAGTCTTGACTGCAGGCTAATACGTTTTTTGGGCGCCGAAGGCGCCGCCGCTACTCCAAAAAATGCCTCCACGCATGCCAGCACTTTATGCTCAGAGTTGGTAGGAGGGTAGTCTCAGCACTTTATACTCCCAAATGTCGAAGCGCAAAAAAGAATGCAGATACAGGGCTTTGGTATCACTCCCCACTACTATGATAGAGCATTCTGCAGGTGTCTTCTAATGAAGGCTGGGGTTGGATTGAAATAGCCGTACCGCAGATGAGGAAATTCCCTGCGCAAGCTGCGCATAAGGGTATAGATGCCTATTGGGGGGGACAACTGCTCTGGCGTGAAGCCCATGCGTTGGATGTACCAGTCTGGGTCAATATTGAAGTTGCGCCACTGGATCATGTGGAGGTGGGTATCAGCGATGAGTTGGCGCAGGGCAGCCACCTCAGCTGGCTGGTCAGTAAAGCCGGGTAAAGTAAAATAGTTGATAGAGACCCACTTTCCTGCCCGAACTGCTCGAGCGATAGATTCCTTCACCATCTGGAAGGTGTAGTTGCGAGGGCGATAATAGCGTTCGTACCAGTCAGGTTGAGCGCTATTGAGGCTGATGCGGAAGCTATCTATGCCTGCTTGGGCCAGTCTCTCTATGATATGAGGCCAGGCGCCGTTGGTGTTCATATTGATGATGCCGCGCTGGGTCTTTTGCCGGATGAGGCGAACTGCGGCTTCTATGGTACGCCAAACGAGGAGGGGTTCGCCTTCGCAGCCCTGTCCGAAGCTTACAATAGGCGCGGGGGCATTTTCCAAATGATATACAGCCAGTTCGGCTATTTCTTCTGGCGCAGGGATGAAGGTAAGCCGTTCTTGGGAGCTGGGGATGGGAGATTCGTGGGGTTCTTGAAGGGAGATACAGCCGATGCAAGCGGCATTACAAGCAGGGGAAGTAGGTAAAGGACATTCCCAGCGTCCGAGGGCGAGATTACGGGCGGCAGGACAGCAGTAGCGCTCTACGCAGTTGTCCATGAGGTGATGGACGAGGCGATTTTTGGGAAAGCGGCGACGCAGAGCATGCGCTCCCTGATTTATGGCGCGAGGGTCAAATCTATCTGCATCTTGGCGCGGTTGAGGGTCTATGCGTACCGCAGGCACATAAAAACGACCCTTTTTCCAGCCTACCGCAGTGTAGGCGTACAAAGGCAGGGTAGGGGCATCTGGTAGGCATTCATAAGCCGCACTCGCCAACTGCGTATGAGCCGGAGCAATGAAGGCGGCGACCGCCCACCCCTTCTCAAAGCGGCGCAGGCGTCCATCCGGGGCTATCCCCAGCGGATGTCGCCCAACAAGGTGAAATAGCGTGCTACCCTTGGGAAGAGGTATCCAGTGCTCATAATGGTCCCATGGATAAGTCCAAAACCCACTGCGTCCTACCGCTTGCCATCTCGGTGCATCGTAAAGGTTACCTTTATCATCTGCCCAGACGAGCCTCACCCCTTACAAAGGTATCAGCATTCGGCATTAGGTTTGCACAGCCCAGCGTATGCGCGTCTTAGGAGTCATACCCGCACGGTATCATTCTCAACGTCTACCCGGCAAGGTTCTGCTACCTCTCAGAGACAAGCCAATCATACAACATGTGTATGAGCGGGCGCGACAGGTATTTGGCGATGACCTTATCGTGGCCACAGATGACATGCGAATCGTGGACACGGTAGAGGGCTTCGGCGGAAAAGCCCTAATGACCCGCTCTACTCACACTTCGGGTACGGAGCGGATAGGGGAAGTGGCTGAACGCTTCATCTATGATGCCTATGTGAATATCCAAGCCGATGAACCCTTTATAGAGCCAGATCACCTGCGGCGTATTGTGCATCTCTTAGCCAAGTATCCCCTCGTAAGCTTGGTCACACGCATCCATCGGCTGCAAGATTTGCTTTCTCCTTCGGTGGTGAAAGTCGTTTTAGATAAGGAAGGTCGGGCTTTGTATTTTTCCCGCACGCTTGTGCCTTATCCGAGGGACCTTCCGCTTACCAGCCCAGAACTAATCGCTCGGTACGGATACTACCGACATATTGGCATATATGGCTATCACCGATCCGTGCTTATGGAGATCGTAGCGCTATCGGTAGCTCCGCCAGAGGAGATAGAACAGTTAGAACAGCTTCGCTGGCTTTATCATGGGTATTCTATGTGGCTTCAAGAGATGCCTTACCGGGGGATTGGGATTGACACTACTGAAGATTATGAAATGGCGAAAGAGCTGGCAGAGGCGCTTCTATAACCTCTTGTGGATAGGAATTTGGCTCGGTGAAGGTTGCCATTCTAATCAAGCGGGCGAGGGCACTTTACCTTCCTTGGATACGACTACTCAGGCTGCGGTTGAAAGGTTATCAAAGGACTACGCTCAGGAGGCTTCGGTTTGGCGTGGCGAGATGGCGCGATTTCTTCGTCCTGCAGTTTTTCGGATAGAGGTTAGGGTTCGCCATAAGTATCGTACCGATCGGTACAGCGGGACAGGCTGGGCAGCAGAGAATGGATATATCTGGACGTGCCGGCATCTTTTTCCAATCGATGGGGCGCTTGACATAGAGATATGGGATTACATGGGCAAGCTCCGAAAGGGGCGTTTAGTGTGGCGAGATTCTATTGTAGATGCGGTGCTTCTGCAAGTAGATTATTCTCCTGAGCGTTGGCTCTCCTTGAAGTTGGATTCATTTCCCGACGTAGGAGAAACGATTTATTCCATGGGGGCGCCGATGGGGCTTTTGGGCACCTTACAGGAGGGCTTTGTTGCCGCAGAAGCGCGATACTTCCAGAGTCGCGTGGAAGAAGCTTATCCCTTCCTTCAACTCTCCCTTCCAGCCCAACCAGGCAGTTCGGGCAGCCCCGTAGTTGATCGCTCGGGGCGTGTGATTGGCATGATCTCTGACATTGCCTCGGTGTCGGGCGAATATGAAGGGATTAGCTTTGCCATACCTGCGCAGGTATTGCATCAAGTATGGGAACGTTATCGTAGCTTTGCATCCAAATGACGCGGAAAGAGCTAGCCAAATCTGTCAGTGAGAAAACGGGGCTATCAAAAAAGGATGCCGAAGCTGCCGTAGCCGCTGTCTTCGCCAGTATTAAGGAAGCCCTACTTTCGGGGGAAACGCTGACGATACGGGGATTTGGGACTTTTTCCCTTCGGTATCAGCGTGCCCGTAAAGGACGGATCATCCGCACTGGGGAGACAGTCCTGATACCGCCGCGGCTGCGGGTGTATTTTGACCCTTCTGATAATCTTCAAGCAGCGGTAGCCGAAAAGAAAGAACTTCTTGACCGCTTCGGTGGGAAATGAACGGCTGAGGCGCTTTCTCTGGGGGGCGACGGCTATTGGGGCTATCGGGGTAATCTTGGCTTTTAGTCGCCGTCCGACGGCGCTTATCACGCGCTCTGCGGCGGAGGAGTTAGCGGCGGCATTTTGGCGCGCTGAAGCAGGTGAGCCTCTCTCACCCGAAGAAAAAAAGCGCCTCGCTACGCTAATCAGCGCTATTCCTGATACCGCCGCAGCTCAATATGGGTTGGCGGTAGCCTATCTTCTGCTTTACGGCACCGAGGAGCTCTCAGCGCCTCCCATGGTGTATATTCAGCGTTTGCAGCAGCTCCGTTCAGTGCCAGTGGTCATGGCGTACTTAGGACGGCTCGCGCACCATACAGGACAAAAAGAAAAAGCTCATGCCTACCTCCATCAAGCCATACAAATCGACCCCACTTGTGGTACAGCCTATCTATTTCTCGCTGAAATAGCGTCGGATTCCGCATGCTTCTGGCTCCACCAAGGAGCGCGGGCGACTTATACCCCAGCTGAACTCACTTTTCGCGAAAAGCTCAAGGCGCAACGGCGGTGCTAAGTTCCCCCTCTCTACTCCACATCTCTTCCCGAAATAGTTCCCCTTTGGAGTTGAAGTAGCGCCATTTGCCGACTTTGCGTCCCTGCTCATAGAAGCCGTGCACTTTGATAATGCCATTTGGATGATACTCGGTGTATTCTCCTTCCATCTGGGCATCTACCAGAGTATAGCGCCGTTTGACCACGCCATTGGGATAGTATTCTTCTCGTAGTCCGTCTTGTAGAGTATCTTCCTCTGAAAACTTCAACTTGGGCAGAGGCTGTGGGCGAGCCGGCGTGTCGCTTTCCATAGGAAGTGCTTCGGTGCGCCAAGGCAGGGTGAGGTTCATCGCAAGGTGCGCCGAATCTGACCGCTCTATGACAAAGTACAACTGGCTAAATGGGGAAAGGTCCTCTTTCACACGGGGCGCAGTTGAATCAGACACCCATGTATAAAGCCACTGTGGGTTTTGACAGTCCATGTAGCCTAAGGCTACACTTTTTTTATTAGGAAAGCCTTTGAATGCCGTATGACTATATAGACTTTGGCGACTCAAAAAAGCATCTATCCACTCCTGCAAGGGGGCAAAGTTCGGCGCGCACACAAACCATTCCCCTATTTGAACCGCATACACTGGATCCCACTGCGCAAAAGCCTTTCCATACATCCATCGCAGCAAGCCCCCCAGCCGCAACTGCGAGATAGCATACCCTCGGTAGAGGAAAGTGGTGATTTTGGGAAAAGTCGTCAAAGGCTCATCAGAACGCAACCGATGCAAGATATAAGGGTACTGTCCTTGGATGAAACCCACTTCACCAGTTAGCTTTGAGAAAAATGTGTGCCCTATTTGGCTCTCGGCTTGGGTGATAGCTTGGGGATTGTGGGCACGAATGTAAGTAGAGAGGGATGACTCTGGCTGTGTCCATCGGGTGATTACAAGAGCCGTGGTAGAAGGCGGACATAAATCGGCGAAGGAGGCGGGGGCATGGTCTATATATGTCCAGACGCCGCCATTCGTTTTGACATGCCCGCTGGCTTGGATGCCTTCTTCAGTCAGTTGTATCTCTAAGCGGAGCGTATCCCATGACGCTATGGATGCCAGCATCGGATGTGGCATAAGGTGGAGAAGGGCTTTGCCACTGGTGAGGAGAAGTAGGTTTGTATTATCCATTAGGGCGGTGCCCCACTCGGCTGGGAGAGAGGCGATATTTTCACCCGTGAGGAAGCGACTCAGCAAAGCCGGCTCCTTAGAATAAGCGAGGATGCGTCCAGCGGGCACAAGATAACCCTGAGGGAGCTTCCAAAGGCTATAACCGTGCGTATCAACAAGCTCCACTTGCCAGCGGTACTGGGTAGCGAGACGCTGCATTTCTCCCCGCCAATCCCCTATCTCTTCAAGGAAAGGCGCATCTATGAGATAAAGGGTACCTTCCGGATACACAACTATCAAAAGTCCGTGCCCAGTTAGCCATTTTTCTATTTCCGGGACGCTGTGGAGGATAGAGTCCCATGTGTGTGCCATGTGCGCTAACTCCCCAAAATGCGGGCTCCGAGGCAGATAAGCCGCCAGCGGACTGTGACGAAACGCCCGCCACGTATGACTAAAGGAGGGCGTATAAGCTACCAGTAGAAAGCCAGCGGGGACGTTTTGCCAGAGGGAGGGGCGCAGGGGCGCCCTCATAAACCGCTTATACATCCACATGCCCCCAAGCATGAGGATGAGCAAAAGAAGAAGACCCGCAGTAATGCGGCGCATCTTAGCCTATGAGCGCTTCTACCCGTTCCCAGTTGATATGTTCCCAGACAGCAGCCAAGTATTCTGTGCGCCGATTTTGATATTTCAGATAATACGCATGTTCCCACACATCTATGCCTAAGACGGGCTTACCCTGAGCTTCGGCATAAGGCATGAGGGGGTTGTCTTGATTGGGCGTGGTCAAAATCCGCAGTTTGCCTGCCGGAGTGAGAATGAGCCATGCCCACCCAGAGCCAAAATGCCTCGTCGCTGCATCCAGAAGCTGCCCGCGAAAGCTGCTCCAGTCGCCAAACTCCGCTGCAATGCGCTTCTGGAGAGCAATAGAAGGCTCTTGCTTTTTCGGTGAGAGGATTTGCCACCAGAAGGTATGATTCCAGTGTCCACCGCCGTGATTGCGCACTTGGGTACGCTGAGCAGCCGGTACTTTTTCTAAACTCGCCAGGAGCTCCTCTAAGGTCATACTCTGAAAAGCGGGCAAGTCTTGGAGGACTTTATTGAGGGTATTGACATATGCGGCGTGATGCCCCTGATGATGCACCTTCATAGTCTGAGCATCTACGGCAGGCTCTATGGCTTCATAAGGATAAGGCAGGTCGGGGAGCTTATAAGGATACATGTCAGCGAGCGAAGCATCACTCCATCGGTAGCCTTCTCGGCGCCGAGCCCACCCTAAGCTTCCAAACGCCAGCGCACCCAGCGTCACCAAAAATGTTCTGCGGTTCATACTCCACAAAAGTAAGCGTTTCAGTATTCAATAAATGGATGTCCCTACCGCACCCGTAGCAGACAAGATAGCGATGATTTATCTTTGACCCATGCGCCGCAACCTCCAGTATCTGAATAGCCTTCTACTTCCTCTCATGACCCTTATCGCCATCCATAAAGGGGGATGGTGGGGGCTTCTACCATGGGGCGTTGTTTTTGGGCTGATAGCGCTGATAGAGCTTTTCCTGCCTGAGCATACCGATAATCGGCACGATGAGGATGAAGCCCTCCCATCGGGCATTCTTGTCCTGCATCTGATTGCTCACTACGGGCTACTGAGCTACTGGGCCATACTTTTCGTACAGGGGCGCTATCAGCCATGGGAAGCGCTTCTCAGCGCCATGGCGATAGGCTTCAACGCTGGTGCATCGGGCATTGTAATCGCACATGAGATGCTCCACCGAAAAGGGGCTTTCTGGCAGTTCGGCGCAAAAGCCCTCCTCGCCGCCGCAGGTAATCCTTACTTCTATGTGACGCATGTACGAATGCATCATCGGTATGTGGGGACAGAACTGGATTACAGTTCGGCACGGCGGGGAGAAAGTTTTTATGCTTTTCTCGGACGGACGGTCGCTGGTCAAATCCGCTGGGCATGGAACGCCGAAAAAGAGCGCCTGACCCGTAAAGGACTGGGGGTCTGGTCGGTGCAGAACTACTTTTTGCAGGTCCTTGGGGGCAGCTTGCTGCTGCTGGGGGCTTTCTGGGGCGCTGGCGGGCTGTGGGGCGCCGCCGCTTTCATCCTACAAGCCCTCATCGCCAACTTCCTACTGGA
>CAZZMF010000031.1:0-8653 GCA_964655255.1 uncultured Sphingobacteriaceae bacterium | reverse complement strand
GTAGCAGGCAGTTCTATAGTTTCACCTTCTCGGAGGAGATAAGCAGGCAAGTGACCTGCATTCAGGTAGTAGAGTTGCGCCGTACCGTTAGGTTCTATCACAATCTCTCCAATCAAAAGCGTGACAAACCCATCCTCCTCCCCATAGAGTTGGAGAATGCGGCGATGAAGTTGATTGAGCAGTTGAGGCAGCGGCGTGCGCAACTCCGCCAGCGTGCGAATCTGTCCTTGCACGTTGGACATAACCAGCGCCGCAGAAACCCCTTTGCCTGAAACATCCCCAATATAAAAAAGCACACGGTTATCATCTACGGGAATAAACTCAAATAAATCTCCGCCGACCCCCCCATGCGCTATGTGAAAGGTAGCTGTATCCAACCGCGGATGAACATTAGGATGAGCAGCGGAAAGGATGCGCCGCTGAATACGCGAAGCCAAGGCAATCTCTTGCTCTTGGGCTTGTTGTTTGAGACGCAGGATCTCCGCTTGCTGCTGCTGCTCTTGGAAAAAAGTATTTTCTAAATAGACAGTGATGAGACTGCCAATAATCTCAAGGTAGAGGAGGTCATTTGCTTTTTCCTCCTCTGTCTCAGCAAACTGTCCGAGTAGCCACCAGGCTCGAGGCTCTACGATTCGCACGCGGGTAGAAGGTCCCACAAACCGCCCAAGCGGCATGACAATCTCCACGCCCATGTGAGCAAGGAAGCTCCCTTCTTGGGGTACGCTGGTCGTGATGTAGGTCGTACACTCTTTCAGGGCTTCTTGGGAGATGCTGGGAAAGTTGTGGAAATAAGCGAGTTTAGGGGTGCCTTTGGGAGTAAAAGTATGAATATAAGCCAAACGCTCAACGCCAAATCGGCTTCTCAGTATGGAGGCGGCGGAAATAAGGAGCGCCGTATCCCGAATGCGGGGCGCCAACAGCCGAACAATCTCCTGCACAGCTTCCACTTCTCCGCGGCGCATTTCAAGCTCGCGAATAAGTTGCTGCGCAGAAAAGCTCATCGGGCTATTGGACAGGGCGGCGCCCATACGCTGTCTGCGAATATACAGCAAAAACCATTCCCCCTAAGACCCCGCCTGCTAATATGCCCTGAAGTTGTCCCTGAGGCAAGGTAAGCCAGCCTATTGCCTCAAAAAGAAGCGTGCCAAGACTCGCATGCGGCGCACTTAGACTCAATCCGACAAAGCCCAGTCCTGCTTCTATCAAGATAGCCGTGGCGAAAATCTGGAGAAACTGCACGCGGAGGGTCGGCAAGAGCATCGGCAGCACGTGCCGCAGTAAAAGTCGACGGGAGGGAAAGCCAAGGGCGCGCCCGGCTTCTATGAAGGGCATCTGCCAGAGGCGCCGCACTTCTATGCGAACAAGACGCGCCGTCTCTGTCCATGTACTGAGCGCAATCGCCAAAAGCAGAGTCAAAAAACTTTTCCCCCCGATAAAAGCGAGAAGACTTGCCCAAAGGATAGAGGGGACGACCCAGATCGCTTGCAGGATCACAGACAATAGGCTATCTACGAGCCCAGGGCGCTGCCCCATAAAAAGACCCAACCCCGTCCCCAGGGCTAAGCTCACCAACGCTGCACTAATCCCAATAGCAGCGCTTAGGAAGACCCCTCTCAATAGCCTTACTAAAATATCTCGCCCCAGCGGGTCAGTGCCCAGCCAAGGTCCCCCTATCTGAGGCGAGCATAAAAGACAGTGGGTTTCCATTGGCACAAGATACGCTCCACCTGCCAGCATTATCGCTGCTGCCAGCAGAAGATACCGCAAGTGGAGGTGGCGGGACTCGAACCCGCGTCCAGCCTAAGGTACCTGCTCGGGTCCTACATGCTTAGCCTCTGCAAGGTGTCGGAGGACGCTATCCAGAGGCAGATAGCCTGCCCTCCCAAGCCCCCGCCTGTCGATGAGGGTCGGGGCTTCCCCTCACCCAAGCCTGATTTACCCGTCAGGAGCAGTTCAGCCTCAGGCAGGGCTTCCCTACTCCCGCGCTACCTGCGATTAGGCAGCGAGTGCGTAAGAAGTTTCGGCACTTCTTGCTCGGTTGCCCTTTTGAGAGGAGGGCAACGAACCTCGCATGCACCCGTCGCTTTCCCTTGGCTGTCAAAGCCTGTCACCCCCAGAGGGAACAAAGATAAAACTTTTTCTCCAAACTCTGCGCCTCAAACGCCCTCCCTCATACCCAAGCGGCGCATTCTTTTGCCTTTTGAGAGGGGTGGCGCCGCCACCTAAAAGCAAAAACATGTACATACCACCAGCATTACTCCAGCCATACTTCCCACCCTTCCTGCACTTCACGCATGCGCACATACTCTTGCAGGGTCGTTGCTAACCGCAGCCCTACATAATCCGGATAAATCGGATAGCGCCTATGCCCTCTATCTACAAGTACCAGCACTTCTATGCGGTTAGGGACAGTCTCAGCACTGACAGCAAGTAGCTTGTGTAGGAGAGTAGTACCGGTATGGAGCACATCATCCACGAGAAGGAGCGAATGAGGGGGGGCTTCGGCTGGCGGTAGGGGCGCCCCCTCCTGCTGAAGGAAGTGAGTCAAACGCCGGAGAATAGCGGCGCCGCGCTCACTGGCAGGGATGAAAGTCGGCAGAGCTTCGCCATAATGCCGCTCCATCACCTCCAGCGCCAGCCGATGTAGCAGTCGATCTACTTGAGAGACGCTGAGAATCCGTCGCCCTACCATTCTATTTTCTCCTTGCGGAGAAAAGCAGAGATACCCCGCCGAAAGTCTTCCGTTGCCCGGGCATGCGCATTCATTTTCGCTGCGAACTCCACCCCCAGTTGCAAAGGCATATCTTGAATGTCAGCAATAAGTTTCCGAATAAACTCCAACGAAGTGGGGGAGTTTTGACGGGCGATCTTAGTGGCAAGCTCATGTACGAAAGAGGCTATTTCGGCTTTGGGAACGACATAGTTGAAGAGGCCGACGGCATGGGCTTTTTCAGCGGGGAAGGGTTCGGCAGTGATGAGGAGTTGGCGTGCCCAGCCTTCACCCACGCGCCGCAGAAGGAAGTAGGTGACCATCGCCGGGAGAAAGCCTATACGAGCTTCTGGATAGCCGATGGTGGCTTCAGGGGTCGCTACGACCAAATCACACACTGTCACGAGTCCAGCCCCCCCCGCCAAAGCTGGACCCTCCACCTGCGCAATCAGCGGTTTCTTGTAGCGGTACATAAGCATGTACAGCTCCATAAGGTGCATGGAGTCGGCAAGGTTTTCCTGAAAGGTGTAGTCTTGGAGCTTTTGGAGGTATTCTATATCTGCGCCAGCGCAGAAGACGGGACCTTTTGCACGCAGGACAACGACACGGACAGTCGGATCATCTTGCCAGGTGGTGAGGGCTTGTTTGATTTGGCTGACGAGGGCATAACTAAGGGCATTACGACGCTCAGGGCGATTCAAAGTAAGGTAGCCTACGCGGTCGCTTACCTCGGTCTCTATGAGAGGCGGGCTTTTTAGCTGATCTTCCATACGGCAAACATAACTAAAAGTTCGCCCTTGCTTGCATGCGGGCAGAATGGAAGGGTTCTCGCACACTATATCGCCCTTCGTAGAGCACGGAGAGTTCTACGAAGCGGCTGATGGGCAGGCTAAAAGTGAGTGCAGTGAAGAGATTGCGTCCGATTTGCATGCCTTCCAGCAAGTCAAATAGAAGCAAAGGGGGCAGGGGGGAGCGGCTTTGATATAGGGCGGGTTCTATGCGAAGGCTTAGAAGGGCACCAGCGCGCCAACTCCATCGCTGTTCTATGGGCATGCGCCAACCTTGGACGATAAAGGCAAATGGACGATCACCCCAACGCCGCCGATAAGCTATGCCCACAGCGGTACGCCATTTACCTGAGGGCTGGTAGATGAGTTGAGGCTGGGCATCTATTCCCTGATGCGTGTAGTTGAGGTCTGCTTGTTGGGGTGCTGTGCTGACTTTCTGGCTATAGGACAGTAAAAGTTCGCTTCCGAGCACCTTAGAGAGGACATAACGGGTGCGTGAAGAAATCTGCCTTTGTGCTTGTCGCTGCAAGCCTGAGAGAGGTACGAGCTGGGAGAGTTGGTACTGGAAGGAGAAAGTCTGGTCGCCTTTGCGAGCGCTGCGAAAGAGAAAAACATCCTGCCGGTGCAGGAGCGACCACTGTACGAAAGTCGTATCTGTAGGAGGGGCGCTGGGAAGGTAGCGATACCAACGAGCATCAGGAGCATTTTGGCGCTGTTCTAAGCGGGTATTCACCTGATAGCTAAGCCATTTGAGACGCTTCTCAGGCAGCCAACGCAGGCTCAGCGCCGCTGTAAGTGCCACCGCAGGAATAAACCGCCCCGTAGCCCTTTGCACACGAATATAGTTTGCTATCAGGGGATTGACGGCAGGGATGAACTCTTCTATCTGCTGGAGTCCATCGCCGTTCAGATCCCGCCATTCATGGGTGCCTTGCCCGGGATTGACCGCAACGAAGAGAATCTGCCGTTGGGGGGTCTGCTCTGCGGAGAGTTGGTAAAACGCTTCCACTTCCCAAGGGCGCAGGCGCAAGCGGAGGGTATTTTGGCTCAAGAGGGTGCGTGTAGGCACCAGACCAAAGGCAGTATCCCCCGGTACGAATATCCTATATGAGGAAGTCGTAGAAAAGCTGAGCTTTTGCCCGTCATACCGCAGGTCAACCTGTGGCATATAAGCTCGGAAGCGAAGTTTTTCTGCGTTTTCTGCGGTGGGGCGCTGCCATTCCCGGCGCCACTGGTAGGCAAGGTGCCATCGCCATTTCTCACCGGCATACCGGATGAAGGGCGTGTATTCATGGAAGCGGAAAGTAGCTGTATCCATTAGGGCGCTGCGGCGCCGCTCCGTCCATACGGCTGTGCCGACCTGCCAGCGTTTATGGGTCAGAAAAAGGCGTCCTGTTTGCCGCAGCCAATCATCCCTCCCAATAGGCGTCCGAGAAGGAATATACTCAATAAGGTAAGTGCCGCCGATGCCCTTGGTCGTATCTAAGCCTTCCCATAGCAAAGCAGACCGAAAAGTCCGCAGCGAATCGCCCCAACTGCGCCATCCTATCTGAGGCGTCAATCGGTATTGCTTGTAATGCACGGGTAGGTGCCCTTCTACCAGTCTTTCTATCTCTCGCTTGCCTAAGTCGTTGAAGTTCCAGAGCCGTCCATATTCCCGTTCATAAACGCGATCGGCATTTTGGTACTGAGCACCGACATATTGGAAAGTGACCGAGGGCAAAAACTGCCAAATACTGCTATCGGCTCGGGCTTTCCATCGCAGCGTCTGCCGCAAGGCAATATCAGAGGCGCTGCGGCGCGCAAAGCGGTTTTCGCTAAAGCGGCTACCGTCTATTTCGCTTTCCCAAAGTAATCGGGCGGGGCCTTGCCATGTATGGCGTATAGAGAGCACTTCGACGGCGGTGGGCAGGGGAACCACGCGTCCAACGATGTAATCGCCTGCCCCCATGCCTACCCACCGGAAAGCATTGCCATTTAGGGAAGTAGGCTCTCGGATATAATCGCCTCGCCCCGCTCCTACAAATGCAAAGCTTACTTGGTAGTGAGCCTCTGCGGGGTCTTGGCTTAGGACGAAATATTGGATGAGGATGCCGTTGATGATGGTATCGCGAGCGGCATAGCGTATAGCGCCCGGTTCATAGGGGAGGGTATCCACCCCAGACAAAAGTCCCTGCCGACTGCCGGGGGGAAGCGCTGCCAGCACTGCCTCTTCTTCGGGCGAGAGACTAAAGTCTAACGGTCGCCGAAAGTTATCCGCTTGCCTGAAATAGGTGACCGCCCAAGAGAACCTATCCCTCTGCCAAGCTTCACCCATCCATAGGAAGCTTCGCCCATAGCTGCGGTCGGCATACTCAAAATCCACCACGATGCGCGTCGCTGCCGTAATGGGTACTCGTGGCGTGAAGGTCAGCTCCCCTACCGTGTAGTCAATCACATAATCCTTATCCTGTCCCCGCTGCATGAGGACGCCATTGACATAGACTTTTTCGGAGCCGGCGAGGATGGGGATGAAACGCTCGCCATTTTTCCCGACAAGCGGATAAGGCCCCTGCCGCCCTTCTTGCCCCATAAAGGAGTTCGTATGAAACTGCCCTTTGGCTTCGGCGAAAGCAGCATGTACTTTATGCCGCCCGATGGAGGAGCGCGCTTCTATCCCCAGGACATTTCTATAAAAGTTGGCAAAGTGCGTGCCGCTCTGACGCAGTTCTAAGTCGCCCAGTAGCAGGGTACTTTCTCGCCAGCGCAGCCCGATATTCACTCGGTCAAAGTCTGCGATGCTCTGACTGACTGCGGTCTGAAAAGGTAGGTTTTCATCTGTCAGCGCCGCCAGTAGATACAGGTCGGGGGCAATCTTTCCCTCCAGATTGAGGCGAAAGGCGCTATTGAGGGTAGCATTTTGCCCAGTGCCGATGGTCAGCGAACGAATAAGACTACCACTGCGATTGATTTGCGGGGTGAAGGTATCTTGGCTTGTTTTGGGTAAAAAGTATATCGGCGGGGGGCGTTCAGTTTGTACAAGGCTGTCCCACTTCTGTAGCGCCTCCCACGAAAGCGGGGTAAAACGCGCCGGAGCAGTAGGTAGCGGTATGATTTCCAGCTGGATCCGTAAGCTATCCTCTATAGGTGACCAGTGCAGAGTATGGTGAAGGGTATCGTAGCGCCATACCACCGGCGGCATAAAACGAACTGACCCTGGACGCAGCCAGCCTTTGGGCAGCGTCCAGACCGAACAGGGCGGAGCCATCACCGTGTCCATGCGCTGGGCAAATACAGCCGTCAGCCCCCCTGCTTTTAGTATCAAGAAGGCTTTGAGGACCCACTGCCAGCCGCCCGCTCTGCCCATGTATGCATAAATATATCGGCTTAGCCCCTTTTCTCAGGGCTCTGGTTTGCGCTTTGGAAAAGGCTCTATACCAGAGCCCTGTATTTGCTTTCCTTTTTGCGCTTCATTGATGGACGTGGGTTATCTTTAACTTTTTTGGGGGGTAGGTGGCGGCGGCGCCGAAGGCGCCGCCGCCCAAAACCGAAAGCATGGTATGCGCTCTGGTTTTGGAGGTATGAACACACCACACCAGCCTCAGTTTATAATCCGCACTTCCACGCGACGATTGCGGCGCTGTCCCTCCAAGGTCGCATTATCGGCTATGGGACGGCTCTTACCGTACCCAACGACATGGAATCGCTCCTTAGGAAGTCCTCGTTTGACCAGATAATCCACCACCGCCTGAGCTCGGGACCGAGAGAGTTGAATCTCCGACTCTGGAAGGCTGGTCCCATCCGTATGTCCGGCAATCTCTATGCGAAGGGAGGGGTTTTCTTTGAGAAAGCGGTACAGTGCCTCTAACTGGGGATAGGCTTCTGGGAGGAGTTTTGCGCTGCCCTTGTCAAAAGTTACATGAAAGAGCGGTAGCCGAAGCCCCGGGCGAAGCTTTTCCAGATAGAGGTCTATGCGGTTTTCCCGACCTCTGCGCGGGCGCACAGAAAACTCCTTCCAGAAGTGTCCTGGGGCATAGGCGCTGATCCGCACTTCACCGTTGACGGTATCTGGGAGCGTCCAACGGAAAAGCCCCGTCGCATCCACCAGAAGGCTGTCCAATAACCTACCCTTCTCATCCCGAAAAAAGAGCAGCCCCTCAGTGCCTTTTTTCTCAGTAAGAAGGTATCCAATCAGGACGGTGGGGGCTTCCACGACAGGGAAGCGCTGCGGCACACTGTCTGGTGCCCACCATACCATCCAGAAGTCGGCATTACCATAGGTGCGCACTCCCAGCTGATCCCCCGGAGAAGCTGTCGTACCGCAACCTACATAGAGCTTATCCTCCGCAGGGAAGAGCGCGACCCAGCTCTCCACATCCTTCCCCCCGAAGGTGTAGCAAAAAACCAGCGAGTCCGACGGGCGATTCCATCGGAGAGCCCAGGCGTCATACAATCCAACCAGTGAGGATATGAGTCCATCGCGAGAACTGGTCATGCCGGCAATCAGCCAGTCTCCCTGTGGGGTAAGGGAGAGGAAGTTTAGGCCTTCGTCGCCGCCGCCCCCTCCACTCCATGCGACTTCAGCCAGTCCAGCGGGATCTATACGCCAGATCACTCCATCTGCCCGACCGTAGCTGGCTGCCCCAGCCGAGAAGCTCGTCCCCGCCACCCAGATCTCGCCTTCGGAACTGCGAGTCCAACTATAAGGTTCCTCAAAGTCCGCCCCGCCGAAGTTCCAACTGCGCCGCAGCTTACCGTGTTTATCCACCTCCACCAGCCATATATCCGTGCGCCCCAGCGGATTCTGAATGTGTCCATCTGGTGAGTCTGACCCACCGATTAGCCATATGGTATCCGTAGAAAAAGGTATCACGAGCCGCAAGTAGTCATGCTCGCTGCCGCCGAAGGTAGCATGTCCAAGCAGTTCCCCTGCCAGCGAGAAACGCAATAGCCACGCATCCACCCCTCCATAAGGCGCTGGATGAAAAACGGAATCCTTAGAGCCAATCTGTCCGACGACCCAGATAGTGGTATCAGGTAGGATGCCTGCCCCCAGTGCCATTTCGTTGCCGCTCCCGCCCAGTGCCCGCTGCCACCGTACCTTCCCCAGAGGGTCAATGCACACAATAAAAGCGTCCTTCTTGCCATGGGAAAGCGAGCGTGAATCCGTCCAGCC
>CAZZMF010000030.1:6343-8737 GCA_964655255.1 uncultured Sphingobacteriaceae bacterium | reverse complement strand
TACACGCCTCGGCATATCACAAAGGTAGTCAAATGTTGGGCTTTGGTATAAGGGTGTGCGGCAGCGCCTTCGGCGCTGCCGCACACCCCACTCAAAAAACAAAGTAGTGCGCACTTTTGGTATTATTCTTGCCCATAAGGCTGTACAATAGAAAAGTATGCTCGGGCAAAAAAATAAGGGGTAAGCAAGTAAGCTTACCCCTCCAAAAGAAAATCCTAAGAGACTACGCCTTAGCGTAGCGGGATATTGTAAGTGAGGCCTAGCATCAGGCCACCAGTGATTGCAGAAGTGGCAGGGCGTTCGCTGGTATTTGTGCTGTGAGATACGAAGTTGTACTTAGGCTTTTGTTCCCAGTAGGGGTCGCTATGAGTGCCATGGGAGACAGCTGCGTCTTTGTTTTCCACATCCCCAAAGGTATAGTCGCCACGGAAGTGCAGCGTGAGAAGCAGTTCATCGCTGAGTTTGAAGCCCATGCCTAAGCCGAAAACCGCTCCAAAGGTGAAGGGCTTGTAGGCGGGGGCGGTGAGCTCTTCAGTCTCCGTTATGGTAGGGGAAGGCGGTCTAGAAGTGGTAGTCGTTATCTCTTTACCTTTCACCTCACGCACCTCACGGGAGGCTGTGCCGCCACCTGTGGCGGTGTAGTCAAGTTCACGTTTATCCTGATAGCTAAGGAGGATGTTAGCTTGGGGACCAAGGAAGAGACTAAACTGCACAGGCGAGTTCGGGTCTGAGCCTACACGGAAAAGCAACGGAAGCTTGAGATAGTTTAAGGAGGTGCGAGCGGTGTAAGTGCCGCTGTTATCTTTGCCCTTGTATTTCTGCCCTTGGCTGGAATAGAGGACATCCAATCCCACACCGAGGTAATCAGTAAAGTTATACCCCAGCGTGAGCCCGCCAGCAAAGCCCCAAGTGACCTCATAGTCAAGCTCAGGTCCGGCGTCAGAGTCATCTTGGTTGAGTAGCCAAGTGTTTTGCGGGAGGATGGCGGCACCGACTTTGAAGGTACCTTCTTGCGCATACGCCCCTGCAAGGAGCAGGGCTACTAAAGCGATCCTTAGGGTCTTCATATCGCAGCAAAGGTACAGAAACTCCTCATCTGTCCACCTCACACATGACGACATCCAGCGAGCCCAGTAGCGCTACGAAATCTGCCAGCCACATGCCTTCCCTTGCCAGTTCGGGGAGCATGGACAGGTGAGCAAAGGAAGGGGAACGGGCTTTGAGTCGGCGCGGGGTGTCTTTGTTTTTTTCGCCCTCTAATACAAACCCAATCTCGCCGCGCGCACCTTCCACGGCTGCGTATAAAGACACTGGCTCTTTGAGACGGGGCTTTTTGTTTGAGAGCCCTCGCGGGTCAAAGTCTCCTCCGGGAGGGTAGGCTTTCTCCAGTCGCTCCATCACCTGCTGAATGATCCGCACGCTTTCTTCTATCTCCCGAAACCTAATATAGGTGCGTGCCCAGCAGTCGGCATTTTCTGACACTGGCACTTCAAAATCTAACTCCGAGTAGACGCTATACGGACGGACTCGTCGCAAATCCCACGCCAAGCCACTTGCCCGCAATACTGGTCCCGAAGCGCCGTATGCCAGCGCTGTCTCTAAGGGGATGATTCCGACGCCTTCCGTTCTGTCTCGGAAGATGCGATTGTCCAGAAGCAGCGCCCGGATCTCATCCAAGCTGCGCTGGAAGTACCGCAGAAAGTCCCGTAGCCTTTCTATGAAGCCCAGCGGCAGGTCAAATGCTACCCCGCCTATCCAGATGTAGTTATACAGCAGGCGCGCGCCCGTCCATGCTTCCAGCATCTCTAAAATGTACTCTCGGTCCCGAAAAGCCCACAAAAACCCCGTCGTCGCCCCTAAGTCAATCGCGTAGGTTCCGATAGCCAGCAGGTGAGACGCTATGCGATTGAGTTCGGCGGCTAAGACCCGTAAGTACTCTATACGCTTAGGGAGCTGCCCTTCCCAGCCTAAGGCGCGCTCCACCGCAAGCACATACGCTTGCTCCCCAAGAATCGGCGCCACATAGTCCAGCCTGTCCACATAGGGGATAATCTGTTGAAAAGTCAGATGTTGGGCGTGCTTCTCAAAGCAGCGGTGCATGTAGCCAATCTCCACTTCTGCCCCTCGTACCCATTCGCCGTCCAAGTCCAGTACGATATGCAGCACGCCATGGGTAGAGGGGTGCTGCGGTCCCATGTGCAGTTGGAAGCCCGACACCTCCTAAGGTACAAAAGGGGGACTTGCATTTGTCAGAAAGTGTGTACCTTTGTGGCGAACAAAAACCTCACACACTATGCGAGCGTTAGCAGTAGCCCTTCTAACAGCAGGTATGTACCTGCTCGTCGGCTGCAGTGAGCAGCCGCAAAATGCAAGCAGCAATGAGCAAAAAACCGA
>CAZZMF010000030.1:0-6243 GCA_964655255.1 uncultured Sphingobacteriaceae bacterium | reverse complement strand
TCGTCGGCTGCAGTGAGCAGCCGCAAAATGCAAGCAGCAATGAGCAAAAAACCGATTCATCTGCGCAATCTGCGAACCGTTCAAGTTCAACTGTTTCTGATTCTGATAGCGTAAAGGCGCAGAAACCAGAAGGGTCGGTAAGCGGGGGCCAGTAAGGGGACAAATAATCATCCCCTGCTGTAAGTCCAGCCTCCTGCTTACGAGCAGGGGGCTTTTTTCATTTTTCATCTATCGTCCCGCGTAAAGCCTATCGTCTGATCGTCCCGGAACATGAAAGCCCCCTCCCGTCCGCCAAAGCGTAGAAACCGTTCCGTCTCCCCCGTAGATGCGGCGCGTGCTCGCAGCAGAAACGCCCGCCAGTTGCGGTTTTGCAGTTCGCCGATTTTATTGGAGTGAAGGAGGGGATATTCGCCCGTGATAAGGTCAGGGTCATAGAAGACAAAAATCACTTGCCCCTGTGATCCGATCTGATTGTAAGTCCAGATTTGATAGGGGTATTTGTCGGGCTCGTTGTAGAAAAACTGCATGTCGTTGGGGGGACCATATTGGATGAATACCCGCCCGCGGTCGGTTTTCCAGCCGGGGCGCATACTGGATTTGAAGTGCTGCTGCGCATACTCAAAGCGCTTGAGAAACTCCTTGAAATCTATGTCGCTCCCCTGACGCTTTTTCCAGAAGGCGACGAAAAACTTCTTTTTTTCTGAGAAGCTTTGTAAAGCTCGCATGAAGCTTTTTTCTGTGGGAGTGGCGAGGTAGGTCATACCTCCGAGCAGTTCATCCAGTTTTTTCTCTGGGAAGCCGTATTGGGTATCATACTCCGCTTCTGTAGCTTCTACCATTGGCTCGGTGGTGGAGATGATGGTGAAGCGGCGATACCAAGACGCCAGTACTTCGCCGTCGTTTCGGCACAGGTCTATCTGGCTAAGATACACGCCGGAGGGGAGCTTACGAGCCGGCAAGGTAAATACAAATGCTTCAAAAGGCTTGGGGCGGCTGGGGCGGCGAGCTACTGTCAGTTCGGGCAGTTCTACTGCTCGCTGGGCATCCAGTACCCGCAGCCGCAAGTAATACGGCTCCTGAGTGAGGCTATCTATGGCATAGACTTCCCCGTAGATGCGCAGGGTGTCGGGGTCTATGAGTAAGCCGTTTGATACCCAAGGCTCCAACCGCAGGCCGTGCCGCTCGTACGCAGCTTCGGAACTTTGGAGCTTATGGACATATAAGAGGTCGCTGTAGCGAAAGCCCCGTGTCGGCGCCGGCATCTCAAAGCTCAGGAGGGCTTTGACCTTCTGGGGGCGGGGGAGTTGGTTCGGGTCGGTGCCTTCTACTTCTATAATATAGGTGCCAGCCGGTAAGCGTAGCCGACGAATATCTACATACAGTCGCTCTCGCAAAGGCGAAGTCGTGTCCGGCACCGCGGGCAGCTCAAAGCGAAACTTATCCGCATAGACCGCCTCTTCCAAGGCGTTTTTGAGGAGGAGGGTGAAATCTACTTGCCCTTGGTATTGTCCGCCCCGGGGTACATACCGTACCGAGCTGGCATCTACACTGATAAAGAGCTCCATGTACGGCTCTCCCTCCGGTGTGAAATAGCGCACTGGCTCCACATAGAAGGCGACTTGTGCCCAGGCAAGCGCCAGCAAACCCCAGAGGGCTCTCATGCGTCAAATGTAAGTCATTTTTTTGAAGGCGGCAGAACGGGGGAAGCCTTATACCAGAGCCACAGCCCCCCACCAAATGTCCCGATCCATACCAGCAACTCTATCCAAGCCATATTGGCGCGCCAGCCCGTAAGAACATGCAGGAGCGCTCCGATCCACCCTTTATGGTGCAGAGGAGGATAATACTTGCCCTCATGAGCTACATAAAGCCACCGATTTTCTACTGGAGGCGTCGTGAGGGGGGCAAAGAGATTCCAGGCTTTTCTCTCTGCCAGTTTGTGTGCCCATGCGGCTTTATCTTCTAAAAGTTCTAAGAGTTCATGAGTGGCGTAAGCTGCCATGCCAGCGGCGATCAGCAGCAGGAGGATAGAAGTGGTGTGGAAGAAAGGGCGTAAGGGGATGCGCCTGCCATAGATGAATATCAAGGCACCGATGCCCACGGCGACCAGTAAGCCCATCAAGGCGCCAGACCAGGAGAGTTTTTCCTGCATAGCCCACAGTGTGCGCAGGAAAAGCGCCGTCTCCAGTCCTTCTCTCAATACGGTCGTAAAAGCTATCCCAAAAAGGAGCCAGCCGGTGGAAGTTTGGGCGGCTTCTCGTAGCTCATGGGAGAGAGAGAGGCTACGCCGCCGCATCCAGATCACCATATACAGAAGGATGGCTGCGGCTGCTGTGGAGAAAAAGACCTCCCATACTTGGTGCAGGGTGCTCAGATGAGCAAAGAGTATTGCAGCGATCCCACTTATGGCTACCGCAGATAAGATGCCGCTCCACAGCCAGAAGCGCTGCTTGTCGGGCACATAGCGAGCGAAAATACCTACGACCAGCGCCGCTTCCAGTCCCTCGCGGAAGGTTACGAAAGCTTCGCTCATTTTGCCAAAGGTAGTTTATTCAGACTGAATCTAAGTGCCGCCGCAGCCGTATCAAGGTAATCTCGGGCCAGATGCCGAGCCGTGCCGGGAGTCCAATATAGCCTAAGCCTCGGTTGACATACAGGTACTGCTCCCCGATCCGATATAACCCTGCCCAGTAAGTAAAGAGCCACTGAGCTGGACTAAACCGCCAGCCGAGCCATTCTACGCCGACTTGGAGACCGTGGGTGTGCCCACTCAGGGTCAGGGCGATGGGATAGTTGCCCTGCACTTCGTGCTCCCAGTGGGTAGGGTCGTGTGAAAGCAAAATCGCACAAGTGTCGGGGGGGACTTGCGCCCAAGCGGCTTTTAGGTCGCCGTAGCGTTGGAAGCGGCGCCAGTGGCTCCAGTTGCCGACGCCGACCAAGGCTATGCGCTCACCGTCTCGTTCCAAAAGCACAGCTTCATTATCCAGCAGGTGAAAGCCTGCGGCGGCTACCAGATGGCGCAAGTGGGCGCGCTCTTTTGCTTTTCGTTCACGGGTCGCCCCCATGATATAGTCGCCGTAGTCGTGATTGCCCCAGACTGCCCATTTCCCTAAGGGGGCCTCTAACTCCGCTAAATCCGCTACAAAAGGCTCTAACTCTCCCGCAAATGTATTTACCCAGTCACCCGTGAAGGCGATCAGGTCTGGACGCAGGGCTTTTATCTCTGCCCAGACAGGGCGCAGGGCGTCGGGCGATAGGAAGCTGCCACTGTGCAGGTCAGAAAAATGCAGGATTGTCGTTCCTTCCCACGCAGGCGGGAGGTCTTTTAGAAAAACCTCTATCGTCTCTACCCGGAAGCGGTAGCGTCCTCGCCAATATCCATATCCCAAAGCCACGCCGGGGAGGCTCATCAGGGCACCGCCGAGGAGTTGGAGGGTAGCGCGTCGCCCTTCGGAAAAGTCTGCTGTGGGGGGCTTTTGTCCAAGCGTCGTCAGAAGCCCCCATAGCCCCCCCACCAGCTTCCCCAAAATGAGTGCCAGCCAGAGGAGAAATAGCCCTCCGCCAAGGAGTTGAAGCTTTTTATAGGTAGGCAAGGGGAGGGTTATCCATCGTCCAGCAAGGAAGGAGACTATCAATAGCCCCAGCACCGCGGGGGTGATCCAGCCCATCCACGGGCGCCACAGTCCCAGCCGTCGCAGCCCATAATACCCCCCCACCTCTGCCAGTATCCATATCCCCAGCAGAAATGCCCAGCGCATGTACAAGTCCGTATAACAGAATACCACACCACTATCAAGCACTTACCAAAGATAGAAGCCAACCTTCACCGATGCGCTACCTTTGTTTCATGTGTGGCGTCATCTGGCTGCGGCTGCTCAAACCCATAGACGCGTATGACTCACCCGTATGGGGGCTGCGAAAAGTCGCCCTCTTAATGCAGAAGCAGCGCAACCGCGGACAGGACGGCGCAGGCCTTCTCACTTATAAAGCTCATGCACCTGCCGGCAAGCCGTACTTCTACACCAAAAAGCTCGTCAAGCCTGCCCCGCCTTGGAAGTTTCTACTGGAGGAAGTACGACAAGCTTGGGAAAGCTGGGAAGCACAGAAAGCCGACCCTTATGAGTTCCCCTTCGTGGGGGAAGGGTATCTGGCGCACTTGCGGTATGGTACTTTTAGTGGCTACGGACTGGAAGACACCCATCCTGTCGTGCGGCTGGGAAGCTGGCGCTCACGCAGCCTCGCCATCGCCGGCAACTTCAACCTCACTAATGCCGAAGAGCTCTTCCAGCGCCTGCAAGAACTGGGGCAGCATCCCCTCCACCGGGGCGATACTTATACCATCTTAGAGCGGATGGGGCACTTCTTGGATGAGTTTGTGGAAGAGCTATATCAGGAGGCTAAAAATCAAGGATACTCCAAAGCCGAAGCCAATACATACATCCAGGAGCGCTTCCCAGTGGCAGCATGGCTGGAGCGCAGCGCCCGCCGGTGGGATGGAGGATATGTGATTGCAGGGTGGTTAGGGAATGGCTGGGGCTTCGTCCTGCGGGATCCTTTGGGGATTCGTCCTGCGTATTATCTGGTGACAGAAGAGGCGCTCGCCGTAGCCTCGGAAGCCGCCGCCCTGCACAACGTCTTTGGCGTACCGCCCGAAAGAGTCCAAGAACTGCCCCCTGCCCACGCCTTGGTCGTCAACCCAGAAGGCAAATGGCAAATAGAGCGCTTCACCGAGCCAGCCCCTAAGCCGACTCGCTGCAGCTTTGAGCGGATTTATTTCTCCCGAGGCAACTCCCCTCATATCTACACCGAGCGGAAAACCCTTGGCGCTTTACTTGCCCCAGAGATCGCTCGCGCCATAGACTATAACTTTGACCGTACGATTTTCACCTATATCCCTAATACCTCGCAGGCGGCTTTCTGGGGGCTGCTCAAGGAGCTGGAAAATATCCTCATCCTGCGCCAATTTCGTCAGATTCAGTCTCAAAACCTCTCCGAAGAAGACCTGCGTGCCCTTTTGCATCAGCGCATTCGGGCGGAGTACTTGGTTTGGAAAGATACCCAGAGCCGCACTTTTATCTCTTCCCCAGACCTGCGTCGGGCTATGTCGCGCTACACTTATGATGTGATCTATAACATCGTAGAGCCAGAGAAAGATACGCTCGTTTGCCTGGACGATTCCATCGTGCGCGGGACCACCCTGCGGGAGACGCTTCTAAAGACGCTGGGAAGGCTGCGTCCCGCCCGGCTCATTATCGCTTCTTCTGCGCCGCAGATCCGGTATCCGGACTTTTACGGGATTGATATGGCGTCCCTGCATGAACTCATTGCCTTTCAAGCAGCGGTAGCCCTGCTCAAAGAGTACAACCTCACGGAAGTGCTGGACCATACTTATGCCCTGTGTCAGCGTGCCTACGGTACGGAGGACTTTTCACGCAATAACTATGTGAAAGCCATTTACGCGCCTTTCACGGAGGCGCAGATTGCCGCTAAGATTGCAGAACTGGTGCGACCAGCGGACTTTACAGTGCCGCTGACGATTATCTTCCAACCTGCGGAAAATCTCCAGAAAGCTTTACCTAATCACCGCGGCGACTGGTACTTCACAGGCAACTATCCAACCCCCGGCGGCTATCGGCAAGTGAATCTTTCCTTCATGCAGTTTTATGAGGGCAAGGTACAACGGCGGGCATATGATGCGACTTCGGCATGAGTGAGTGGATCACAGAGGCGGATGCTGGGTATGGGGCGATTGAGACATGGGAGACGGTAGCCCTGCTGGAAGTAATGCACGCCGAAGACAAAAAAGCCGTGGAAGCTGTCGGTGCGGTGCTGCCGCAAATAGCAGCTTTCGTAGAAGCGCTTCTTCCGAGATTGCGAGCAGGGGGGCGCTTGATTTACGTCGGGGCAGGAACGAGTGGGCGCTTAGGCGTCTTAGATGCCGCCGAATGCCTGCCGACTTTTGGCACTAATCAGGTGCTGGGCGTCATAGCTGGCGGCGAGGAAGCTTTGCGCCGTCCCGTAGAAGCAGCCGAAGATAATGAAGAAAAAGCCGTACAGGACCTGCAGGCGCTGGCTTGTGGGGCAGGGGATGTGGTTTTTGGGATTAGTGCCAGTGGGCGCACCCCCTATGTACTGTCAGCGGTGCGATATGCACGGAGTGTAGGGGCGCTTACGGGGGCATTCACAGCCAATCCCGGCGCCCCCCTCACTACGCTTGTAGAACACCCTATCGTAGTCAATACG
>CAZZMF010000029.1:5955-8768 GCA_964655255.1 uncultured Sphingobacteriaceae bacterium | reverse complement strand
GTGATAGCCATGCCCACAAGCGCCACGCCACCGTTTCGCCTGGGTGAAAAAGCTCAGGACCCTATCCAGATGTATCTCTCCGATCTGCTCACCGTTTATGCTAATCTCACTGGGCATCCAGCCCTACAAATACCCCTCCAAAACTATGTCGGGCTTCAGGTAATGTCGCCATTATTCACAGAAAATCGCTTATTTGCGGCGGCTTATGCAGTGGCTAATCTGGCTGGGTAGTTTAGCAATAGTATGGGCACAAGCAGACTTTGGACGAGTCGCTGTGTTGGATAGCATGGTGAAAGCTTACATGGCATGGCAGCGGCACGGCGGAGAAATGCTTATTTATGCGCCTACCCCCACACCTATTGACCCCGAAGAAGTAGAAGAGCGGCTGCAAGCCCTCAATCCCACCATCCCCTTGGAGGTCAATCCGATGAGCTTGCAGATGATTGACCTGTACCTCAATAAGCAACCTTTCCTCACAGCGTATTTGCTGGGGATGGCGGATTATTATTTGCCGGTGATAGAGCCTATTCTGCGGTCTTATGGGCTGCCTTCGGAGCTTCAGTACCTACCCGTAATAGAAAGCGCCTTCGTGCCAGAGGCGCTTTCTCCGAGGGCTGCTGCGGGGATCTGGCAACTTATACCAAGTACGGGACGGCTGTATGGGTTGCGTGTAGATAGGTATATTGACGAGCGATACGATCTGGTCAAATCTACCCATGCTGCAGCTCGGTATCTGCGGGATAGTTATGAGATGCTGGGGGATTGGCTCTTAGTTATTGCTGCGTACAACTGCGGAATAGGATGCGTCCTGCGGGCTATCAAAATGGCGGGCGGACGCACAAACTACTGGGAAATCGCTCCATACCTTCCAATAGAGACTCGCGGATATGTGCCGAGTTTCATCGCAGCATGCTATATCATGAACTACGCCACCTCGCATGGGATCCAACCCATCCCACCAGATATTCCGCGTGAGGTGGATACGGTATATTGTCCCGTTCGGACTAAGCTATCAGTCATCGCCTCTGTGGCAAAAGTACCCCTTTCCTGGCTCAAGTTTTATAATCCTGAGTTACGGGCAGAGATTGTTCCGCCGGGGTATGTGCTGCGAGTACCGGCTGTGGCGGCGTATGAAGTAGCGGAAGCTATCGCCCGTCTGCACAGTGGCCAACTGGTGCGTCAGCCTGTCGCTCAGTACCGCTCCAAAGGACCGGCATTTACATGGCACATAGTGCGCCCCGGGGAGACGATTTACACTATCGCTCGCAACTATAGCGTAACCCCCTACCAGATAATACGCTGGAATCAACTCTGGGGCTACAAAGTATTCCCTGGCATGCGCTTACGCATCAGACCCCAATCGAGCGCCGAAGAAGGGGAAGCGCTGGAAGAATGGGGCATGTATATGGAAGGGGCTACCACATGGAAGCGATCCTTCATCCCAGTGATGCCGTATATTGTGCCGAAGTTTATTCCGTTTCGGCTGGATGTATCTTTGATCCCGCCTTCTGTACCGACGCCGTCTGAGGTAGAGCCACTGCCTGCCACCCGAACTCGGCGGCGGCGCTGAAAAATCGTCGCCAAGCGTTCTCGTTGTATCGGCGTTCGTGAAGGACTACAATATCGCCTGCCCGCAGGCGTGAAAGCAACTCTTTTTCCCACCCGCGAGAAGCTATGTAATCTGGGGGCATAAGGTCCCATAATACTAAGCGCCAGTCTTTGGGCAGGCTATTCCATCGGATGTGTCCAAATGGCGGGCGATAATAAGGCACCAAGGGTACGCCTGTTTGTTTCCATAGGTGAGCTGCATAAGATAGTTCTCGGCTCACTGTACTTTTTCGCCATGGGCTGATATGGTTCATGCCATGAAGGGCTACATTATGGCCTTGTGCCCAGAGAAGCGGCACAGTGCGTTCAATCATCTCTGAGCGATATTGGCTCCATAACCAGAAAAAGGTAGCGCTATACTTGTACTTCGGTAGTATTTGTAAGAGGGCTTCGGTGGCGCTGGAGGGTCCGTCGTCAAAGGTTAGATAGAAGATCCCTTCCCTTTGGGGGGGCGTGTAGGCACATAGGAGGCGCTGGATAGCTTTGGGCAGGCGCCATAGATGCCCCATGTTTAGGATGTTTTATTCTCCGTGTCGGCGCTGGGTTCTCGCCTCTGCGGGAAAAACAGCCATGCAGCCCCTCCGTCCAGTTCGGTTTCGGGCATGCTACGCATGCCTTGCAAGATTTCAGAAGGCTCTCCGAAGTATGCTATTACATCGGCTTCGTAGGTACGGGCAGCTTGGAGAAGTAGTCGTACCATGGCAGCGCCCCGCCAGACAACAGGATGGTATTTAGGGGTTTGCACCAGACGCTGTATTTTTTTGTGGAGCTGTTGGGTAGTGGAGTTAGAGGAGACGATAGGTAGGCCTACGACGGGCAGGTTCAGCTTTTGCGTGAGCTGGCGCAAAAAACGCTGTCCCACAGGGGAGCGATAGTTGGCTTCATAGGCTAAAAGGAGGCGTTTCCATTGGACTTCTGTATGGGGGAAGGTAATCAATACAGGTACAGGCGCCTCCTGGATGAAATGCCGCGCATGAAAGCCAATCGGTTCGCTATTGGCATCCACTTCTCCCCGCGCACCCAGAGCCAGCAGGTTATATTTTCCTGTAGCCAAGTATCGACTCAATCCCTCTGTGAGAAACTCTCGTTCTGTAATGATATGGATGTGGCGTCGCTCATCATCGGGGAGTGTGGTGTGTAGAAATTGTCGCAGTTTCTTTTGGGCTTCCCTTTGGGCATCCATCTCCATATCTTCAATCACATGC
>CAZZMF010000029.1:0-5945 GCA_964655255.1 uncultured Sphingobacteriaceae bacterium | reverse complement strand
GTTGATAGGCGTGATAAAGAGACAAGCTATATTTCATAGCCTGTCGGAGGGGAAGGAGAGCCGTCAAGGCTTGGATGGACGCAGGGCTATAATCTATGCCAGCAAGGAGTTTGCCCATGTAGGCAAAAGTATGCGGTTTTTCTTGTACCTTTGCAGTGCTATATGGTGGAGCCTCACACCCCGGAGCGGTCGGATGCAGAGGTCTCTTTTCCTGAAGAGCATCTGCGAAAAACATTAGAAGAGCTTTTATCCGAAAGCTCCGAAAATCTGAAACGAGAGTTAGACAAGCGCCGTCCTCACTTGTCCGAGGTAACGCTATTGATGGAGTATTTGACGCAACTGCCGTACCAACGCAGCTTCAATCCCCTCGTGCAAGCCTTCAAGCGCTATGTCACGCGGTACGCCCCTGAATGGCGCGCTAATCCCAAAGAAGATACCTCACGCTTGGAGGCATTCCAGAAACGGTTTGAGGACGCCGTAGTGCGATTTGAGGAAGCTCGCAAAGCTTATGAGCAGCGGTGCCGGGAAAATGCCGAAAAAGCTCGTACTTTCCTCGCCGAAATCAAAGACATAGTTCTAAACGAGCAGTTGGATGCATATCCCCGAGTGCGGCAGATTCGTAGAGAATGGAGCAAAATCCGTCGCGAGCTTCTTCCTAGCGATAGGAAGGAGCTGGAGCGTCCAATGCAAGACTTTCTCCGACAGTTTGACGAGCTGTATGAGCGATATAAGGATATTTTTGAAGGCGAACGGAATGCGCTCTTTCAGCGGCGCGCACAAATCGTTGCTGAAATAGAAAAGCTTTTCCCGCCCGATGGAGCGCAAACGACCTTTGAGTTTTGGCGGCAGCAGCGCGACCGACTGGCGCTCCTCCAAAGTGAATGGCAATCCTTACCTCGGCTCGGAAGCCGGCAAGAACGCGAGCTTGCACAAAAGTATCGCCAGCTTATAGCCCGCTTCCGTGAGCAGTATGCCCTCTTCCGCTCCCAAGCTTATCAGCGCATCCAGAAAAACCCTGTTCTTCAAGAAGCTTTCCGTCGCAAACGCCAAATAATAGAGCTTCTGCGTCCACTTGTGGAACGGGAATATAACTCCTTGGAAGAATGGAAGGAGACCAATCAACAAGTCCGCCAGTATGTGCGGGAATGGCGAACCTTGACCGAAAAATCCCTCGCCCAAGATGACTCCAAAGAAGTGCGCCGCTTCTACGCTCCGCTAAATCAGCAGTTCAGCGAACTGCTGGATACTTTCAATGAAAAGTCCGAGGCCTTTAGTCAAGAGTATCGTCGCAAACAAATCACCCGCCTTGCTGAGCGGGGACGGCGTATCATTCGCGACGTACAGAAAATCCTCAAAGGCGGCAATATTGGGGAAGCCCTTCGGGTCTATCGCTCTCAAGTCACCCCATGGAAACGGCGTGCCCATCGCTTCCGTTCCGAAGCTGTCATCGCCGAAGTCCTCCAACAGCTCATCGAACTCGGCACCCAACTCCGTGAAGCCCGAAAAGCTTACCTTCAAAAGCTCAACGAAAACTTGGAGAAGCGCATTCAACTGCTCAATCAAATGGACGAACTGGGTGAACATGCCACCCCCGCCAAACTGGAAGAGTTTGTCGCTAAGCTCGTAGAATACGAACAAGCGGGTGAAGTTGCTCCTTCCCATAAAGAGCGCCTAATGCATCGCCAGCGACAAGCCATTCAACGGTTCCTTGCAAACTCTGGCGTGGATGAGGCGACCTTCCAGGATGCATGGATGAATGCGCAAATAGCTCAGCAATCACCTGCTCAGATTCGTAAGAGCCTTGAGTCTCTGCGTGCTCAACTCAATAAGCATAAGCAGGACCTTCAAGGTTATCAAAATACCCTTGCGCTGCTTGCTCGGGGTAGAGGCAGTGAAGCCCTTCGCAAAGAGATAGAAGCTAGGATAGCTGATACCGAAGCTCAGATTCGCCGCACGCAGGAGATGATCCAGCGCCTACAGCATCGCCTGCGTTCTGCCAGTGCCTCGTCTGCCCCATCCGCCTGAGTTTTACCGTAAGCTACACGATAGCGCCTCACGCCGAGAAGCAGGATTGTTTCTCGCTGTGGGGCGCAAGCTTTTTTACGAAGCTCTCCATAGCCTGCCGCTGGACCATTTCCATGCTATATTTTACGAAAGTTCAGAGACTCTCGCTGCTATCCCCTCTTCTCTAAGGGATAAAGCTTACAAGCTCCCCCCTTGGCAAATAGTGCGAATCAGTGGGCAAGAGACGCCGGAAGGCATTATTTCTGTATTGAAGCTTCCTTCGCCGCCTACTTTTCCGCCTTATCCACCAGCGGTATTAGTTGAGCGTTTGCAAGACCCTGGCAATCTGGGCACGCTGCTGCGGGCGATGGAATGGTTTGGCTGTCAGCATCTATGGCTGACAGAAGATAGCGCTGATCCCTATGCCCCTAAGGCTGTGCGCGCAAGTATGGGGAGTATATTTCGCGTGCGGGTCCAGCGGGTCAAGGCATGGGAAGATTTGCTGGCAGGGTACGAAGGGCGCTGCGCTGTAGCCGATCGTGAGGGTGTACCTGCGCATGAGGTGGATTAGAGGCGGTATGATACGCTCTACGTTGGTGGTGAAGCGCATGGCGTTACCCGTGCGCCGGCGCACTGGCTGCGTGTGAGCATTCCTCCTTCTCCATCGTCCCGTGCAGAGTCTCTCAATCTCGCCGTAGCCGCCACTATCCTCCTCTACCTGCAGAGGGAGGTCAGAGCTGGTAAGCTACATACTTCGCTGCTTGGATGACTTTGCGGGGATTGGGGAGGAAAGCCTCTACGAGCGTAGGGGCATATCCCATAGGCGCGTCTGCCCCCGTGACCCGCACCACCGGCGCATCCAGATAATCAAAAGCCCGCCGCTGCACCACATAAGCTACCTCCGCCGCTATACCCCCAAGCGGCCACGACTCTTCTACAATAACCAGACGATTGGTACGCTGAACTGACCGTATCACCGTATCATAATCTATCGGGCGCAAGCTCCGCAGATCTATCACTTCCGCAGAAAGCCCCTCCTTTTCCAGTTCCTGAGCCGCTTCCAGCGCGACATGGACCATTTTCCCAAAAGCCGCTATCGTTACATCCTTGCCTGGGCGCTTAATCTCTGCCACGCCGATTGGTATGAGAAACTCAGGGTCATCGGGGACTTCGCCTTTCATATTGTACATAAGCTCTGACTCCATCACAAGCACTGGGTCGTCATCTCGGATGGCGCTTTTGAGCAGGCCTTTAGCATCGCGGGGTGTGCTGGGCGAGACGACTTTGAGCCCAGGTACATTGGCATACCAGTTCTCAAAAGACTGCGAATGCTGCTGAGCCAGTTGTCCTGCCGAACCGCTAGGTCCCCGAAAGACTATGGGCACCCGAAACTGCCCGCCACTCATGTGGAGTATTTTGGCGGCGTGATTGACGATTTGGTCTATGGCAAGGAGAGCAAAGTTGAAAGTCATAAACTCAATCACTGGGCGTAGCCCGACCATAGCGGCACCGACGCCTATCGCAGCAAAGCCCAGTTCGGATATGGGCGTATCTATGACGCGCTGCGGTCCAAACTCAGCAAGTAGCCCTTCGCTAACTTTATAGGCGCCGTTGTATTCGGCGACCTCTTCACCCATGAGGAAAACGCGAGGGTCGCGCTGCATCTCTTCCCGGAGGGCAGCCCGCAGCGCCTCCCGAAACTGCATGATAGCCATGCAGCAAAGTTAGCGTCGTCGCTGGGTGATACCGACGGTGAAAACCCAGACTTTTGTTTCAGGGGGAAGGCTGCGCAGAGCAGCGGTCAAAGTTGCCCCTGTCGTCAGCACATCATCCACTACGCCGACAGTCGCCGGGATAGCCCTGATACATTCAAACTCACCCTCCATCGCCGTCCATCGGGCAGTGCGGCTCCGGGTGAGTTGAGAGCCTTGGGTGCCGCGGCGTATCCAGCTTTTGGTAAGGACCGGTATGTTCCATATCTCCCCTAAGCCTTTGGCTGCCCATTCGGCTTGGTTGTAGCCGCGTTTCCTGCGGCGGGCTGCCGAGATAGGGACGGGTAAAAGGGCTTGGATCTCATCAAGGGGTATGCGGCGTTCTGTCTCCACTAAAGTCGCCATGTACCGCGCCGCCGCATATAAAAGCTGGGGGCGTCCGCCATATTTAGCGGCTTGTACCCACGCTCTGAGCGGACTGCCTGCCACATACCAGAAGCCCGATACCACCCCCCTCAAAGTAGGAATATGGGGAGCTAAGCGCCGATAACCTTCATTATCTCTGGGAGCATGCCAAAAGTACGTCTCCGGCAGTCGTAAAAGACAGCGAAGACATGCCCCCTTTTCCGAAGGAAGCAGGGGAGTCCCACAGGAAAAGCATTCTGCCGGAAAGAGCCAGCTTTTCATGGCATTTCGCCCGAGCGAATGCGCGCGATTTGCTGGCGATAGTATTCGGCGTTTTCTGGATGTTTCTGAATAAGCCCTTCATATACTTGGATCGCTCGTACAGCATCCCCTTGAGACCAATACAAACGCGCCATCGTCTCTGTATAGACCTTTGGCGTGGGAGCCGGCGTCTCCCAACCCGGAATCGTAAGGTCTGGCACTTCCCGCTCCACCGCCGAAGTGGGCTGGGGATGAAAAGTTTCTATCTTACGAAGTAGAAGGTCAATCAGGTTTTCCTCTGCGGAAACATTCGCAGGCGGGGAATGCGCCGGACGCTGCGCCAGCAGCCGACGAATAAACTCTCGTCTCAACTCTTCTAACTCTTGGGCTACAGGAGAGGGAGAGGCACTGGGCAATGGCAGTTCCTTTTGGATTTCCTCTAAGAACGACTGCCATCCCCGTATAGCGGTGGATTCGGAAGGTGTAGTTTCCGTGGATTGAGATGAAGCAGCGGACCCTTCCGGCCTCTGTATTATCGGTACGGATACTTCCTCGGGTTCAGGGATAGGCAAGTGAATGGATGCCTCCACGTCTATCTGAAGCGGCACAAACGAACGAATCGGAGATTCACTAACAAACCATGTCGCTGGTGGGGGCGCTGCCTCACTCGCACTCAAGTGTATCCTTTGCTCCGTTCCCTCTAAGGGAATGTATTCCCGATGAAAGTGCGTTTGCGGTTCTATGGGGCTTTCTGATGAAGCCGCAGAAGAGATAGGCTGTTCTGGCTCCGAAGCTACCGCTTCCGGCGAAGCGAAGAAGCGAAGAGGCGCTTCTGGGGCTTCTAAGGGCACATAAGCCCGGTGAAACTGTTCTCGTAAGTCATCCGCTTGTAAGATAGGGGAGGGAGCGGCCTCGATAGGGGGCTCCCTTGGGGACTCAGGAAGGGCAGAAACCGCTGCCTCAGGGAGTGATGAGGTGGTAAGTTCCTTACTCTCTGGATGAACCTGCGTGTGCGGCTCGACAGAACTCTCTGCTGAGGCAGGAGAAAGGGAGGGCTGTGGCTGCTCTGGCACCGCTGCCGAAGTAAAAGATCTAAGAGGCGCTTCTGGGGCTTCTAAGGGCACATAAGCCCGGTGAAACTGCTCTCTAAGGTCATCCATTTGGAGGGTAGGGGGAAGGGGTGGTTCGGTGGATTCAGGGGCGATAGAGGTTTCACTTGGAGCCTCAGCGAGTACAGAAGCTACCGTTTCGGGCGCTATGGATGGGGATGCAGCAGTAGGCGCCTCCGGTGCAGGGCTATCTGGGGCGGTATCTTGACGCTGCCGAGAAGAGGATGGCAGTTCGAGCTGTAGTATAGTTGCAATGCCAATAGGTGAGAACACAATACTGTGCCTTATGTCAGTGGGCTGAGAGGGCGTTTCACGGAGGGAATGCACGGGGCTAAGCTCTGAGCGCTGCGTAGAGGGAGAGACCTGTGCTACCTTGGAGGTAGCCGAAGCAGACTCTAAGCTCGGTGTGGATTGAAGAGCAGATTCTGAGGGTTTTTCTGCTATGGAGGGGGAG
>CAZZMF010000028.1:0-8833 GCA_964655255.1 uncultured Sphingobacteriaceae bacterium | reverse complement strand
TACCTTTAGGGATGCTCACTTCCCCCCCCGAGATTGACATGGAGAATGTGGAAGTAATCCTCGGTCCCGCCTCCGCCCTGTATGGACCTAATGCATTCAACGGGATCATGAACATTCAGACCCGCAACCCTTTTCAGTATCCCGGCTTATCTGCCTCTGTGCGGTTAGGCGCAAATCACATAGACGGGCAAGATGTCACTGCTCAACCTTATTATGATATAGCGGCGAGATATGCGCATACATGGGGTCAGCGCTTCGGGATAAAGGTGACCGTACAGGGAATGCGCGCATACGACTGGGTCGCAAATAATACTACTGATAGAGGAATCTACGATGGCGCTTCGGGTAGATATGCCATCCCCGGTCCTGAAAATCCCGGCTACGAAGCCATCAATCGCTACGGCGATGAAATTCGCATCACGCCAACTATCGTGCGCTCTATTGCGAGTAGGTTAGCGCCTCTGGGTATATTCCCAGCAGATACGAACGACTTAGACTTTTATCTCAGCCGTACAGGGTATTGGGAAAAAGACTTAGTACGCTACCGCGCTCAAGTGCTGCGTGGAAGCATCGGAGCTTATTATCGCCTCTCTGACAAAGTACAACTTAGCTACGCAGGATGGGCAACTTTGGGTTCTACAGTGTATCAAAGCGCTAATCGGTACGCCCTGCAAGATGCAATCGTGTATGCCAGCAAAGTAGAGCTGCATACACCTTCCTTTCGGCTATGGGGCTATGTAGTGGGCGATGACGCTGGGAAAAGTTATGATGCGCGCTTCACAGGTATCAATATGCTCAGACGAGTAAAGCCTGACCCTAACTGGTTTGTGCAATACGTCTGGGCTTACACGGGGCAGCTTCGGAGGTTGGCAGAGATTTATGGGGCTGATCCAGTGGCTATGGGAATCCCTGCACCGGGGGATCATGCAGCCGCTCGCCAATATGCCGACTCCGATGCTGGAGAAAGATTAGCCGCTTATTTACGCAGTGTAGGCGGACTCTCTACGCTCATCGCTCCTCTGAGTGGTGGAGCCCGACCCCTTCCGGGGTCCCCCGCCTTCCGTCAACTCTTTGAGGAAATCACTGCTTACCCTAACTTTGCTCAGGGAGGCTCTCGCTTCATCGACCGAAGTCGCCTCTATCACATAGAGACTCAATACGAGATTACCCCCCTTCAAGAGTTTGCTCAGGTGCTGGTAGGCGGAAACTTTCGGTATTACCACGCAAACTCCCAGGGTACTATTTTCTCAGACACTACGGGCCCCATCGGCTTATGGGAAGCCGGGGCTTTTGTGCAACTCTCTCGTAGCTTCTGGCGCGAAAGGGTGCGCCTCATAACCGCAGGGCGCTACGATAAAAATCAGAACTTCAAGGGACAAATAACCCCTCGTATAGCCGCTATGTTTGCTCTGGATGATGATAAAAAGCATATCGTCCGGTTTGCTTATCAAACTGGCTTCCGCATGCCCACCTTGCAAGCTCAGTACCTAGACCTGGACTTAGGTCCGTTCAAGTTGATCGGGGGCCTAACGCCCTCGGACAGAGCTTATGGCATCATCGGCAATAACTATTCCCTTGCTTCTGTGCAGGCGTTCCTTGCCGCCTATCAACAACGCAGCCTTGGTTCTGCTAATCCCCAAGATTATGCAGGGCTTCTGAGATCCTTAGATATTCAGCCTATCCGCCCAGAGCGCAATCGCTGCATAGAGGTTGGCTCTCGCCACATCCTCGGCGATAAGCTATACATAGACATAGATTATGCCTTTTCTCGGTATTGGGATTTTTTGGGGACGATAGACCTTGTTGGACCGATTCGTTATCCCCAAGGGGAGGGAGGATATTATGTGGGACAACTCACAGCTGATTCTATTGCTCTTCAGCGGTATGCAGTGTATCGCCGCTACTACAATAGCAGTACCGCTGTCAGCACTCACTCTGCATCGGTGCTGGTACAGTATGCAATCTCCTCGCGCTTTGCGGTGAGTGGCAACTTTGGATATGCTGACATTTTACTGACGGAGGAAGCGCGCAATGATGCTTTGATTGCTGGATTCAATACCCCCCGCTACAAGGCATCTGCGTACCTCATAGGGCGCGAGCTTACGCAGAGTCGTCGGATGGGCTTCACTATCGGATATCGCTGGGTGAATGCCTATCTCTTCCAAGAGCCCTTCCATAAGCAGATTATTCCTACTTATCAGCTCGTAGATGCCCAGATATCATATCGCTTTCCGCGTTGGAAAAGCACTCTGCGGGTCGGAGGTCAAAATATCCTAAACAATCGGCATGTAGAAGTACCTGGCGGACCGATGATTGGGGGACTGTACTATGTGCAGTGGGTATTTGATCCATTTATGATGAACTGAGATTTGTGGCGGCGCCGAAGGCGCCGCCGCCACACCAAAAACGAAATACCTTTGAGTTATGCGAGTCCTTATCCTCGGGGCAGGGACGATGGGGCGTGGGATAGCAGAGGTTTTCGCCGCCCATCAGATTCACGCAAGCCTATACGACCCCTATCCTGCTGCCCGAGCACGCGCCGCTACTCTCCAACAGAAATATCCCAATCATATTGAACTGCTGTCAGATTTGCCTTCTTCCTTACCCCATGAGATAGTCATAGAGGCTGTACCCGAAGACCTGTCCCTCAAGCAGCAGATACTCGCAGAAGTAGCTCAACGATTGACAGGGGAGAGCCTCCTGACCACGAATACCTCTGCGCTCTCGGTGCATGCCATAGCAGCGGCACTCCCCTCTAAGACCGCTTTTTTAGGATGGCATTTTTTTAATCCCGCCCCTCGCATGCCCCTCGTAGAAGTTATCCCCACGGTGCACACCGCAAGTGTGTATGTAGAACGCAGTCTGGAGATATTGCGTTCGGTGGGAAAGGTGCCTTTGCTCGCGCCAGACATGCCGGGCTTCATCGTCAATCGCGTGGCACGCCCCTATTATGTGGAAGCGCTCCGGCTTGCCGAACGGGGTGACCTCTCCCCTACCCTCATAGACCAACTCATGGAAGGACTGGGCTTTCGAATGGGGCCTTTTCGGCTAATGGATCTTATCGGCATCGACGTCAATCATGCCGTAACGCAGCGAGTCTGGGAAGCTCTATTTTACCCGGCACGGTTTCGTCCCTCGTGGCTCCAAGCCCAAAAAGTTGCCGCCGGACACATCGGGCGAAAAGCCGGTCAAGGCTTCTACTCCTATGAACCTCTTGACTCTGGGCAGTCATGAGCTGGCTACGAGAAGAGGTACTGCGCCACGCAGATATCGTTGAAGTCGTCAGTGAATACCTGCCCCTCAAAAAAAAGGGCTCCAACTATTGGGCACTTTCTCCCTTCAAGCCAGAGAAAACTCCCTCTTTTGCTGTCAGTCCAAGCAAGCAGATTTTCAAGTGCTTTGCCAGCGGCAAGGGCGGAGATGTAATACGCTTCGTGATGGAAATGGAAGGGCTCTCCTATACCGAAGCCCTACACAAACTTGCCCAGAAGTACAACATCCCTATCCCCGAATCGTCTAAACAAGGTTCATTTACTTCCAAAGAAAAGCAGCGCTACCTTGCTTTGTATGAAGAGGCGACTCGTTTCTATCAGAAGCACTTGGCAGGCTCTCCGGCGCAAGCATACTTGGAGCGTCGGGGCATCTCTCCTGCCATGATAGAAGCTTTTCGGTTGGGGTATGCGCCTTCGGAGGGAACAGCGCTGACGCGTCACCTTCTTCAACTGGGCTATACCGAAAGCACCCTTATCACGGCAGGGCTAAGTGCCCGCAGTGAAAGCGGAGGACGCTTATATGATAGGTTTCGGGGACGCGTCATTTTTCCTATTCAAGATGAGGGGGGGGCTGTGATAGCTTTCGCCGGGCGCAGCCTCGGAAATGAACTGCCCAAGTACCTCAACTCCCCTGACACCCCCTTCTATCAGAAATCTGAGATTCTCTATGGACTGCATCAGGCACGCTCCACCCTCCGCAAGGACGCTCGCGCCCTCATCGTAGAAGGTTACATGGATGTGATTAGCTTGCATCAAGCGGGCTTCCCCCAAGCGGTCGCTACATGTGGAACAGCACTGACGCCAGACCATCTGCAACGTTTGCGCCGCTACACCCGCAAGCTGACCCTACTCTATGACAGCGACGATGCCGGACAAGCCGCCGCCGAACGCGCCATCTTCCAAGCCCTCGCAGCAGGCTTTTTCGTGGATATCGCTACCATAGACAACGCCAAAGACCCCGACGAACTCCTCCAGACCCGCGGACGAGATGCCATGGCAGCTGTCATAGATAAACGCAAAAGCTGGATACACTTCCTCATCCAGAGACGAGGCGGCGAACGCACCGAAGAGCGTTATCAACTCATCCAGCAGCTCGGCGAAGCCCTCCATTCTATTCCCGATCCACTCTTGCGTCGCGTATATGCCGAAGAAATAGAAAAAGCCCTGCGTATTCCCCCGGAGTTTTGGGAGAGTTTTGAGCGGGTAGAGCTCGGCGTTCGTTCCTCCGCCAAGCTATCCCGCCCATCCATCACCGCCGAACGCGAACTGATCCGGCTTGCTTTCACTTATCCAGAAGTGCTGTATGGAGGACTTCCTTTATGGCAGGTCATCCAAGAAGAACTGCGCCATCTTACCTTTTCTGATCCTTCGGCAGAAGCCATTCGTCGCGTTCTGTGCGAGCGGACCCTACCTCACCCCCCAACTTTTTCAGAGATAGCTGAAACGCTTACCCCCGAGCTACAGGATTGGCTTAGCGAGGTTCTATTGGAGAAGTATGGGCTCAGTCCTCACTGGCACACCTGGGATGACAACCCCTTAGAGGAAGATCCCATCGCCATCTTTGAAAGCAATCTCAATCTGCTGCATTTAGCCCACCTCCAACGGCTACTGGAAGAGAATCTCTCTATTTTGCAGACCCTCTCTCCGGAGGATGCCGCCTATGAGGAGCACTTATCGCTACATCAAGTGCTGCTGCGCCAAAGGACGGAAATTGCTCAGCGGAATGGCATCCTTTTGCCCTACCGCAAGCCTACTCTTGACAGTTCGGAACCTTTATCTAAGGGCGCTAAACTCCCCTAAAAGTCTGGGGTAAGCTGATACCTAAGCCCCTTATTTGCTTTTGTGCAGCGTTGCGGGAAAGGATAAAATAGTGGCAGAGAATAGACTACATGTGGGGGTGGTGTGCGGCGGCGCCTTCGGCGCCGCCGCACACCCTCAAAAAATCAAAGAAATGCGCCATTTTGGTATTACCTGCATACCCCAGCACTCCTCTCAATATGCAATAAAGAACGGCTGCATCGCACAAAATGGGTACCTTTTGCAAGAAACCAGAAAAAAGCTCATTCAATCAGATGCCTCTGGCGGCTCACAGAGCGGCAACTCTATTCCAAAGAGCGTGTAGCCCGGCTCACTGTGCAGGAGCTTGAGCGTTCCCCCATAGGTCTCTAATATCTGTTTGGAGAGGGGCAGCCCTAAGCCTGTACCTTCGCCAGGGGCTTTGGTTGTGAAAAGCGGCTCAAAAATCGCTTCCCTCAAATGAGGCGGAATGCCCTTACCCGTGTCTTGGATGTATACCCAGACTTTCTCGCCCTTGGGTTCTATGCGAAGAGAGAGCTTACCGCCGTCTGGCATGGCTTGGAGAGCATTTTGGATGAGGTTTGCCCATACTTGCTCTAAGCGGGCAGGACTGGCACGCACATAGAGGGGCTCCTCGGGGAAGTCCATCTGCACTTCTACACGGCGCAGCATCGGACGATAAAACTCTACTGTTGCCTTCAAAGAGTCCGCTAAGGGTATGGGGAGGGGTGAGCTATCTTCTATACCGCGCACATAAGTACGGATGGATTGTACGCGATCGTAGAGCTTATCGGCGGCTTCGGCAGCCCGGCGAAGCGCCTGATGGAGCTTGAGGGTGCGCAAAAGAGATTCCCATTTCTGGGTTGACTCCATGTAGGGACGCAAGGTTTCTATTTGGTCGGGGGTATATCCCATCAAGGCGAGCTGCTGGATTTGCACAGGAGGGAGATGTGGATAAGTTGCCTGCCACTGCTGGCGAAGCTCCCGCACACGCAACGCCGAAGGACGCGGTTCTGCCGGCTGCGGTAAAACTGAACTCTCCTCCGCTAAGCACTCCAAGCTTTCTGTCAGAGCGCTCCGGATCACTCCCAAAGGCGTATTGATCTCATGGGCTATATGGGCAGACATGATACCAAGATTAGCCATGCGTTCAGCTTGGAGGATTTGAGCCTGTTGGCGCTGGGTCTGCGCTAAGAGCCGTTCGCGTTCAGCCGTTAGATGGCGTTGAAGACGCCGTAAGTTCCACTCCCTCAGATAGAATAGCCCGCCTGCTATACCGATTATGGCGAGAATGGCTACTCCCCTTGCCCACCATGTCTCGTACCATGGCGGAGTAATAGTAATAGTCCATATTTGCTCCTTGGGCTGAGGATACCAAGGGTGCTCTACCCACAACCGCAACCGCACCATGCCGGGACGATTGAGGGAAAATATCAACTTAGGTTCTATGAGACGCACGGGCGGGTCATCGCCAATCTGATAGTAGGCTCGCAAAGCTGTCGGGATAAAAGCCGCGCTGACTTGCCATGAAAGCTCAATAAACGGGCGTTCGGCTGGGAGGGACAGGTGGTCTTTTTCGACCTTTAGAGCTGGACCGCTCAAACTGGCAGAAAGAGTGATAGGGGGAAGGGCATCTCTATTCGGAAGGACAGCCAGCAGCCCCAGAGAGGTGATGACAAAAGTCGTTTCACGACGAGAAAAACTATGCAATACCCGTCCCCAGGCATGTGCCAGCGGTAGGGCAAAGGTGCCAGGCGGTTGACTGAGGGTATCCCAGCGAGTCCCGCGCAGCCGAAGCCAGTTTGTACCGACACGGAAGTACCAGTGGCCTTCCCTATGAATGACCTCTTCGGGAAGGAAGGACAGCGTCTGGAGCCGCCACGTACCTCTGTACCATGTATAAAGCGATTGGGCACGCCATGCCCGCAGGGTATCGCCTGTCCAGCCCAGCTTTCGTATTGGCTGGGGGAACTTGTAGGTCTCTTCCTTTTGGCTGGTACGGATGATCACTTCTGTGCCCGAAGCCCACGCCACTTTATCGCCCTGGACCGCCAGTGCATTGATGTAGCGGCCCGGAGCGGCAAAAGGCTGCCCATTTTGTCGAAGGATGCCTCTCGGTGTTGCCCATAGCCATTCGCCTTGATAAACAGCAGGTTCTATTAGTGTCGCTGGATAACGGTGCATCCCCTCTACTGAGAATGCCGTTTCCCCTTGCCAGGCTATCCACCTTCCCGCTACAATAGAGGCTTGGGTCATAGGAACGGGCCAGCGCATCACCCAGAAAATCGGCGCTTCAGCATACACAAGAACAAGTTCTGTGGGGGTCAAAATAGCCAAGAGACCAGCATCATAAGCCGCATGATAGATAGGCTCCCGCGCTTCCCAGAAGGGAACTGAACTGCCAGGGACCCATATAGCTCGTTCAGTAAGTATGAAGGGACCGACCCATGACCTGACGCCTTTTAGGATAAAGGGGCTTGGAGTGGGAGGGATAAGCTCTCCTTTTTGGGAGATGCCCCATAGGTGTTGACGGACTTGATTGACTTCTGTCCATGCGGGAGAGGGGATTTTTATGAGAGGACGCTCATCGGGATAAGTGTATAGAGAATCCTTTCTCCGAAGGAAAAAGCGACCTTGGCTGGCCCCAAGCCAGTCCCCACTAACGGCGGTGAGGGCAAGGGTATCGCCTCGCAGGCGAGCCAGAAGAGAAGCTTGTACCCCTCGAAGAGCGATAGAGTTTCCCCATCGCCACATGCGATATATCCAACCAACATTTTCTACGGTCGTGCTGCGAATGCGCGGTCCCGTAAGCCAGTGGATTTCGCCTAATCCCCCCAAGAGCAGCGTATCTGCCCCTAAGGCGACGCCAGAGCGCACCTCATCAGGCAGCCGCGCAAACTCCTCCCACCGTCCCGCAGAAAATCGCCAGACACGCCGCCCCTCCACCACATACACGCGCCCTTCATGCACGATGGGAAAAGCATGCGTTCCCCACCTGCCCAGCGGCGCTCCCCAACTCTCCCACACCGGCAGCAGAAGCCAAACCAAATGCGCCATCAACGCTGCCAAATATATCGCACCCAACTTGACTTTTAGAAAAAAGCACTAACTTTGTAGCATGCGAACTCTCACGTACGCATTCGTCGTCGCCTTCCTGTGGGCGACCCTCGGCTTTGCAAGTGACGAAAAAGCATCCAAAATGGTCCTGCAAATGGATCAGTCCCAAGTAGCTACTGCCCAAAAAGCGCTTTCTGGCATCAAGGGCATCAAATCCGTCAAATACGACGAAAAGCAAGGACACCTCATTATTCTTTACGACAAGCCTACCTTAGGCTGTTGTAGTCGCATTCACTCCGCCCTCAAAGAAGCCGGCGTAGAATACAAGCTTGTCTCCAATCAAGAATACCCCGCTTGCAAAGACAAACATGAAGAGAGTCACTCTGACGCTTCGGCACCTGTGCATAAAGCCTCTGGTAAAAAATCTGGCAAAGGCTGCTGTAAAAGCAGCGCCAAAAGCGCGGCAGGCTGCGGCAGTCACTCCTGAGCTGAACGCATACTTCGCCCAGAATCACCCTATCAGAAAAGGCGCTCCGCTCCAAAAAGCGGAGCGCTTACTGTTTTGCAACGGAAAGCCAGTTCTGGGAAGACTAAGAGAGTGTTCGGAATGCCATTTTCATGATTTAGGAGAAGGGATACCATCGCCATATCTATGTTTCGCTCGTATCGGTAAGGGCTTCGTAATCTTTGGACAGACGCCTGAACTT
>CAZZMF010000027.1:0-8923 GCA_964655255.1 uncultured Sphingobacteriaceae bacterium | reverse complement strand
CCTCTGTACCGCAGGAAAAATACTTTGTCCTGCGAGAGGCCGCTCCATGCCTGGGGAGCGCCAGCGGTCCAGATCGTCGGTGCTGAGGTATCCCGCCCAAATGCCCATGGATGCCCACTGCCCGTCACATCCGAGACTGTGGCAACAAGCGTATCTTGCACGACCCACCCCCCCCGTACGCTGTAAAACATCGGATAAGGCAGGGGTTCCCACTGAGTCCCTTGACGGCGCACAGGGCGGAGGGGCTCCCATAGCACACCCAAGGGCGCTAACCGACTCGTATCAGGCTGCCAGACAGCATACAATCCGTCGGGCGTTCTATAAGGATAGAGCAAATCGCCTTGGGCTTCTTCTACGGGGCGCAGCGTACCCTGCGGAAAAGTCAGCGTATAAACCTTCACTTTGCCATCGGCACTCAGCCCCGAGAAAAGCAGTGTATTGTCTCCATCCCAACTGAGCCCTTGTACCGCCAGCAGGGGGAGGGGATAACGCTCGTACTTTTTCTCTTCGGGCACCCACCGCCAAATCACTAATCCGTTTGCTTCGTACGCTGTCCAGACTAAGGTCCCCTTGGGCGAAAAGCTCATACTCACCTCTGGGTCATAGTAGCTGCGACGCCACTGCCACTGTCCTGGCAGCTCGTAAAGCGTCTCGCTGACGCGTAGGAAGTATTGTACCTTACCTTGGCGAAGGGTCGCAAAAGCGCGCGTAACGCCGTCTGGAGCGACCGCTGCCGTCAACACTGCGCGTTTCTCTACTTCCTCATCGGCGGCGTAAGACTCCTCTTTTCGCAAAGTTTTCAGAAAGTTCATCCACTGCTGATACAAGTCCTCTTCGGAGAGATTCATAGTAAGATAGAGCGCATCGCCCACACTGCGCGTGAGGCGAGCCATGTAAAGTAGGTCTATTACCTTACGCTGCCCATAAGTTCTGTACAAGTAAAACCATATAGACTTGTACAGGCTTTTGTAAAAGGGGGAGGGGACAGCGGTTCTTTGGGCAATCTCCATAAAAGCAGCGAGCGGTACATCTTCCAGACGAGCCAAATCCTCTCCCGTCCAGCCTTCTCCCCAGAAATACGCAAACCCCCAGAAAAACCAGTCTGGCAAATACAGCAGGGAACGATTTTGAACTCTTACTCCTTCAGAAAAGTAGAGCTGTTGGAGCAGCAGGGCGGTAACCTCGCTGCGCACCAAAGCCGCTGTAGCTGACCGTGAAGACAACGGATAGACCTGCGCTACCACCGGAGGCGGCAAAAGCATACCCTTGGGGGCACCCAGCGGCGTTTGTGCCCACTGATAAGGCGACGGCTGTACTTGGACCACGAGCCGCGTTGAAGGCTGAAACTCCATCAGCCCCACTAACTCCCTATACACATCGGCGCCCCACTGCCCTATCGCCTGAGCCAAACCCTCCTGCCCCGGTACATACCACACCACGAGCGGACCAACTTCCATGGATTGCCATCCCCGCAGGACATCTCCCTGCGCCCACAGCAGCCCTACAACGATCCCTATCGCTTGCCTCACCTTCACAAAATAACTCATTTCATGTAGCTCGGAGTTATTACCTTCGCTCCATGCGAGTCATCGCCACAGGGCTGCTCCTCTCGGGCTTACTCCTTGCTCAAAAAAAATCCCCAAAAACAGAAGCTCCCGCTCCCGCCCCCGCACAGCCTACTGTCCCCCAGAAAATCTATGAGCAGGGACTCAAATACAACGACCCCTTCACCCAAATCCAGGCTCTACACTGGCGCTTAGCTACTGAAGGCGAACGCTTCGGACTGCGCGACACTCTCGCCCAAGCTTATTTTCAGGCGGGCTTCTACAGGCAAGCTATCGCCGTAGCCGAAGAGCTCCTCAAAGAGCAGCCCCGCAACGCCGACCTTGCCGAACTGCGAGCCGTCTCTTACTTCTACCTGCAAGATACCAAAGGCGCCTTAGACGCCTACGAAAAGCTTTATGAGATCTCTCAATCCCCCGCCCACCTCTATCAGGTCATTACCTTGCAGTTCAACCTGCAGCGGTATGGAGAGTGCCAAGCCAACATAGATCGCCTTCTCAATACCCCTGAGTCAGAAAAGCTCACCGTGCGCATCTCCACCCCCGATGGTCAAACCCAAGAAGTGCCCCTGCGTGCTGCAGCGCTGAATGTTCGCGGCGTTCTGTTTCGCCTACACAAAGAATACGAGAAAGCTCAAAAAGCTTTTGAGGAAGCTCTCAAGATTTATCCAAACTTTCTATTAGCCAAAGGGAACTTAGAAGATCTCTCCAGAGAGCAGTCTGCCAAAGCTCAGGAAAAGAAGTAATACCCCGCTGTGTATGGGTATTTGGTTTGGGGCGGCGGCGCCGAAGGCGCCGCCGCCAACCCATATACTCACAAAGTACATAGCGGCTTTGCACACACAGCATGGGCATTAGATACCCTCCAAAGCTAATCGTCTCAGGTGGAGGAGTCAGCGGATTTGAGTCTGAAGCGTAAACGCCAACCTGTGAAAGGAAATATCTGCCGAATCTGCCGCTCTACAAAGTGAAGATAGGCTTGTCGGAGTTTATCGGCATGGCGAACATGAAGGAGAAAGGTGGGGGGAAGCGTCCCCACTTGCTGAATGAAACGGATAGATGGCTGCAGCGTGCCTACAAGGGGATGAGGATGGCGACGAAAGACAGGTAAAAGGGCATCGTTGAGTGTGCGCGTAGGGATTTGGTGTTGCCCGGCTCGATACACCTCAAAAGCCGCAGCAGGAATGTCTCTAACGCCTCGTCCAGTGAGGGCTGACACTAAGAGAATAGGCACCGGCTCCAAAGGGCGTACTTTCTGTTGGGACCATCTTAGCAAGGTCTCTGCTTCGGTGGGAGTGAGCAGATCGGCTTTATTGAGGAGAATGACGATACCGCGTCCGTGCTTCTCTGCTTGACGCAGAAGGGTCATATCTTGAGCGGTGAGGGCTTCGGTAGCATCTATGACGAGCAGAATCACCTGGGCTAAGGTCAGCGCCTCCAAACTGCGGAGCGCGGCATACCGTTCCAAAGAATGGGCGGGAATACGGGCTTTTCTACGAAGCCCCGCTGTATCTATCCAGTAGAAGGGCTGTCCTTTCCATTCATCGGGTACATATAAGGCATCACGAGTGGTGCCGGGGATGTCGCTCACGATAGCGCGTGGGGCTCGTAGAAGTGCATTGAGTAAGCTGGACTTGCCGACATTTGGGCGCCCGATAAGCGCAAAGTGAGGATACGGAGAGTCGGGAGGTGGTTTTTCTTCGGCGAAGTGAAAGAGCGCCTCTCGGAGGGTAGCTATGCCTCGCCCTGTCGTCGCCGAAACGAAGTACATTGGCTCTATGCCTAATCTATGAAACTCCAAGCCTGCTTCCGCCCGAGCAGGGTTGTCGGCTTTATTGACGAGGAGCCAGAGGGGCTGGTCAGGGCGGCGATATCGCCGCAACCATGCGATAAAATCCTCATCTGCTGGCGTGATACCTGCCGTTGCATCTACGACCCACAGCAGCAGGTCGGCTTCTTCCACAGCGAAGCGCACCTGCTGAGCTACTTGCGCTTCCAAGCCTTCTTCTTCCCCAAAAAATCCCCCTGTATCTATCAGAAGGAGCGCCCGCCCGTCTAACTCCATGATGGCATAATGCCTATCTCGGGTAACGCCCGGCGTATCTTCTACAATAGCCTGCCGGCGCCCAATCAGCCGATTGAAGAGGCTGGACTTACCGACATTTGTACGACCGATGAGCGCAACCTTTCGCATGATTAGAAGCGCCGCCGCCACAAGATAGCGTATCGCCCTTCTCCCAGTTCTATCAAAAGTCCGCGCCGATCCCCTTGCCGAACAAACTCCGCTTTGCGAAAGGGTACCTCCTCCTCCCGCACAATAAGTACATTCTCACGGCGCTCCAGCTCGGAAGTCAGCAGATACTCCTCTTCCCTTGGCTCCAGAGACTCCGGGTCAATAATGGATACTTTGGCGAGTAAAGTGATGGCTTCGGGAAAGACATTCACAATGATAAGGCCCACATTCTCTCCGAGCAGTCCTTCATAGAAGCCCGCATACACTGAATCCTCTGGCGCAAACCAGGGGGAAAGTTGTGAAAGCCTCACGGATATGTAGTTATCTCCTCCTTCAGTCAAGGCGACGGTCACTGTGTCATCAGGCGCAAGGGCTATCAAGCTCTGTTCAGTCGGCGGCTTATCTATGTAATCTCTGCTGATGTCTCCGATCAGGGCTGACTGTTCGAGTTGAGCCCACCCTTTGATGCCCCGATAGCACAGGTAAGTCCATTTGCCTTCCATATCAAAGATGAGCACAGTAATCCCTGCTGGGAGTGTATCTATGACCGCCGAAGCGGTGGAAGCTGCTGCATACCGTACAACCGGAACTGACAGAGTGATTTCGCCTTTGGGGGAGGGGGCACAAGCTACGAGGGTGAGCCATATAGCAACGCCAAGCGAGACTTTGTATCGCACCCTGCAAAGCTACGAAAAGCATAGGGGTCGTATCTTTGGAGAAAATGCAGTTACTGGGACTGATTATCTGGGCACAGATGCAAGTGGGCTTTGAAGGGGGGGCGGGGCTGACGCATCGGATCCCCGTTCGCCGGGATGCGGTGTGGAACGGCACCTTTCAGAATCTGGGCGGAGAACAAAGGCAACCGGGGCTGTTTGCTCTAAGTGGCTTTGCTCTGCGGTATGTGTACAAACCCGATCGATTTATTGAGTCGGGGGGAGCGGTACGCTTCCATCAAGTGCGCATAGGGGGGCGGGTGGAAAGCTTTTGGACAGCCATGGTGCCGATCCGTTGGGGAACTCAAATAGATACCAGCAGCTGGTGGGTCTGGGGTGGATTAGGGGCATCTTTGCTGCTGCGAGCTCGTAGCCAGCCCGACTCTTCTCAAGTGTATCGATTCGCGGATTATTTCAGTCGGTCGCAACTGCTTCTCCAGCTCGGCGCAGAACGCGCCCTGAGCCAACGCTGGGCAATTGGCATCCAACTGACGTGGGAAATCACCTCAGCTTGGGATCGTGTGCTTTTTCACGATAGCCGTTCGCTTCCCCGGCATCTCATGATGACGCCCTACCTGCGGTATATGCCATGGGGTTGGCGATGAGTGAAGCGCTATGGCGTTTCTTGATGTGGTGGGTACGACGAGAAAGCGTTTCGCCTGAGTTGCAAGGGATACTTCACCTATACCGGCGTTTGCGAAGTGCCAAGGGTTACATGCTCTCTGTGGAAAGCTTCGGAGCCAAAGCCCCTTCCCCTGGCGCCGTGCGTACCATCTCTCTATCTCAGATCGTGCGCCACAGCGCTACCCCTCCATGGAAGGGGCGCTTGCTGTATGCTCTCACCCACTCTATCCGTCCTGAGCGCATCTTAGAACTGGGAACTAACATAGGCTTCGGTACGCTATATCTCGCAGTGGCTGCCCCTACCGCCGAAATCCACACCATAGAAGCTGCACCTTCCCTTGCCGAAAAAGCCCGCCAACACTTTCGTCTAATGGGCATCAAGCCCAAACTGCACATCGGCACATTCTCTACAGTGCTACCCACCCTCTCTGGTGAGTGGGATTTGATCTACATAGATGGAGACCATCGGGGACAAGCCCTTTTTGAATACACCATCCAACTGTATCCACGCCTACGCTCGGGAGGCTTATTGATTTGTGATGATATTTTTTGGAGCAGGGACATGTATGCAGGTTGGCGTCATCTAAGGCAGCACCTCCGTGTCCCCGCCAAAGTAATCGGCCCCTTCGGACTGCTGTACAAATGAAATACCTTCTAAAAATCTTAGGGATTGTCTTGCTCTCCATCGCCTTTATATTAGGCTTAGCTTGGCTTTTGCGAATAGAGCTCTTACCTTCACTACTATATCTTTTCGCTGAACGCTACACCATAGAACGCATAAGGTACCAGAATGCTCAGTGGGCGACTTTGGGGGAGATAGAGTTTTATCAAATGGAGATAGAGCGCAACGGCTGGAAGTTAGCCGCAGATACGCTGACTATCCGATTTTTTCCCAAGCTTAGTATCAGAAGCAGGAGAGGGAGGCTCCACCGACTTAGGGCTTCCTTTCCCGAAGAGACTGCATCTTCTAAGTTTCCCCTTAGCGCAGTGCTGAGGGCAGGACAAAAGGTACTTCACTTGCTCCAAAGCATAGACACGCTGGAATGGCAGCAGTTGTCTTTCCCCAGCGGGATAGAGCTTTCCCTCCGCAAAGCAGGGGACTCTTGCGCTTTCACGGTATCCCGAGGCGTGTATCGCTTCTCAGCGGTAGCTAAGCTCCGGCAAGATACCTTTCACCTCCTCTCTAAATGCGGCACCATAAAAACTGAGAAGATGAATGCCGCATGGGATGAAGTGACCGCTATAATCTCTATACGCAAAGAGCGACTCTCCGCGGAAGGGGAAGGGCAGGGCTTACAGTTTTTTCACCCACGCTTAGCCAGCCGTACCCTTTGGTATGATATAGCTGGTGTGCGACTGGAGGGTTCTGTAAGCGAAGATAGTCTAAGGCTCCACCTTACCACACAGAAGCTCCCCTTAGAAGCCCACCTTCGTATAAGTGCCCAAGGGTCCGCTCAGCGGTTCGCCGCCGTGCTGGACATCCCCAGGCAATCGCATATCGCCTTTTTGAAAGCCTTTCCCGAGGGTTTTTTCACCTGTTTATCCCGGGCAGACATAGCAGGTACTTCAGCCCTGCGCATAGAGTTGAGGTATGACCCTACACTGCCTGACACGCTTGCCTTGTCCATAGATTGGCGACCAGAGGACTTCGCTATCCGCCACTGGACAGGCAACCCCAACCCCCTAATGCTGAATGGCACTTTCAGTTATCGTCCGTATCGCTCTAATCGCATTTTGCAACTCGGGTCAGCTTCCCCCACGTATTTGACCTTCCACGAAATCACCCCCTATGTCCTTCATGCTGTGCTCCATAGCGAAGATGGGCTATTTTTTCAGCATCAAGGCTTTCAAAAAGAACCTTTTCTTAGGGCATTGCTGGAAAACTGGCACTGCCGGTGCTTTCGCCGAGGGGCTGGCACTATCACGATGCAGCTCGTCCGCAACCTCCTCTTGACCCGTGAAAAAACCCTCGCCCGTAAAGTAGAAGAAATCCTCCTCACCGCTATAATAGAGCGCTTTCGCCTTCTCTCCAAAGAGCGCATCGCCGAACTATACCTCAACATGATAGAGTGGGGACCCGAAATCTACGGGTTAGTAGAAGCTGCGAGGTTTTACTTTGGGAAAGAGCCGCACCAACTCACCATCCCAGAAGCTATCTTCTTAGGCATGCTCCTGCCCAATCCTAAAGCCTATCGGTACCTTATAGACCCGCAAACTGGCTGCGTCGCTTCGCCCTATAAGTACCACTTCCAGAAGATCGCCTACTTTCTCGTGCGCCAAAACTACCTGCATCCAGACTCTCTTGAGAGCATCTTGCCAGAGCGTGCTTGTCTGCGCCCGCCAGCATGGTCGTCTCCCGATAGCCCGCAGCTGCGATGAAGCGCTTTTTGCGGTTTGTGGCTGGACTCATAGGGGGCATAGGAATAGCCTTCGCTGGGCTTTTACTTATAATCTACTTCTCCAAAGAGCGGCTTCTCACTTGGCTCATCCAAGAGCTGGGACGCTCCTTTTCCGCCAAAATATACATCTCCCGCACACAAGTGGGCACTCTTCAAGCCTTGCCCAGCTTAGGGATTACTCTACAGAACTTCATCCTAACGAATCCCCGAAACGATACCCTCTTCACCGCCCAAGCAGTGGAGCTCCACCTCAACCTATGGGAAGCCCTCGTCAAAAAAAACTACCGCATTCAAGCCATTCTCTTAGAGTCGCCGAAGTTCTGGTTGATATATGACAGAAAGGGGCGTTCTGCATGGGCGGATGTATTCCATGGAAGTTCGTCTTCATCGGAAGCGCCTTCGCCATGGGCACTGGAAAAAGTACGCGTCAAAGAGGGGCAGTTTATTTATCAGGATCAGCAGGCGGGCTTTTTGCTTATGCTGGACATAACTGATCTCCATGCCCGTATTGAAGGGCTGGGCGAAGAACGTCTTCATATCACAGGCGAAAGCAAAGGCTTAATCGCCCACCTGATCCATAAGCAGAAAACCTGGCTACAAGCACACCCCTTCTCCCTACAAGGCACTTTGACCTATGAAGGGGATTGGCTTCTTGTATCGCCTTTGCGGGTGCAGGTGCTTGGACTTTTAGCCCGAATAGAAGGGGGTATCAAACTTATACAGCCCCGCCCTGAGGTGTCTCTGCGGATCAAAGATTTAGATTTAGACTTGCAAAAGGTACGGCGTTGGTGGGAGGATGCGCCCCCTGTCCTTGATGAGATAAGCGGCGCCCTTCAGGGGGAAGGCGAAATCCTCGGTCCGGTAGGCAAAGGCAAGCTCCCACGCCTGCGCCTGCAGGCTACTCTCCGCACCCATCGCTCCTTTCAAATGCAAGGATACCCCTGTCATGCGCTATATGCTCATGGACGGTTGCGTTGGGAGCCTGACCTGCCCCATAAAAGCGCTTTGGAGATAGACTCGCTTTTTTTCGCTGGTGGAGAGCAGGATACGCTCTACGCTCGCGGCAGTTATGGTATACACACGGCTCGGCTCTCAGCGGCTTTCCGTATTCGGCTCTCCCTTGATCACCTGCGCGTGTGGCGCATACCCCATACGGATAGCTTATCCGGGCATCTGGAAGCCATGGGTACCCTTAGCCAATCCGGCAAAAAATGGGCACTCACTGGCGAAGGCACCCTCAGAGAAGCGATTTTCCCAGCGGGTGCTATTACTTACGTAGCTTTTAGGCTTGCCCCAGACGAAATCATCATAGAAGATTTGGCTGGAAGATATAAGGACTTTAGGCTTCGTATCCCGAGCTTGAAAGTGCGCTCTTATGCGCGCCTGTGGGAC
>CAZZMF010000026.1:0-9035 GCA_964655255.1 uncultured Sphingobacteriaceae bacterium | reverse complement strand
AAAAAGCCCCAAGTCGCGGTGCACTCGTCGTAGAGCCATTATACACGATCACAGAGTCCCCCGATAGCATCTGGAAGCTCTGAAAAGTGAGCGTGATAGAAGTCGCTCCCGGCGGTTGGATAAGCCAGCGACAGTCGGCATTATCGGGATAGTTGCTGGCGCCGTCGGTTACGGTGCCGCTGGGCGCCGTGAGGGTAACGGTACCACTACAGCCGCCCGGCGCTGAGCAGCCCGGTGAGGTCAGCAGGCTCGCCCGAAAGCCATTCGGGGCAAAGAGCGCTCGCATCCGAGCTTTTTGCCCCAGTGTAAAGAGGTTCATACAGGCATCATCTGTGTAGTCCATGTAGTTCATGAACATCTCGCTTTGATTGTTATTGCAAGCGGGGGCGGGCTTAGGAAAGCTCGGGCAGCCGTAGTTTGGACCCTCGTGCACGGGGGTATCATTTACATAGTCGTTGCCGCACTGGGCATCGCCCCAGATATGACGCAGGTTGAGCCAGTGTCCGACTTCATGGGTAGCGGTACGCCCTTTATTGTAGGGAGCTTGGGCGCTTCCCCCGCGCCCGAAATAGCGGAAGTCTATCACTACCCCATCGGTATTAGCAGGTCCCCCAGGAAACTGCGCATATCCCAATACCCCTCCGCTGAGCCGGCATACCCAAATATTCAGGTACTGGTCAGTAGGCCACGCATCTTTCCCGCCCTGGCTGGAAAACTTTACATCGTCCGCATTCACGCTAAAGGAAGTTTTCGTCGTCTGGGTGCGGGTAATGCCGGTGGTAGGATTCCCCTGAGGGTCGCGGGTGGCGAGACAGAACTGAATCTCTGCATCCGCCGCTACGCCCGCAAACATGGGGGGCGTATTGGAAGCGTCTGCATTTAGCCGACGGAAGTCCTCATTTAGTACATCTATCTGAGACTGTACCTGAGCATCGCTTATATTTTCGCTGGCGGTGCGGTAGACAATATGGACGACGACAGGGATAGTGATGACATTATTCGTACGCTGGTGGGGAAAGCGCTCCAGTTCTCGTATGTAGCGCTGTGTGTGCTCTTCTATCGCCTGCATGCGCTGAGCAATAGAGGGATCGCGCCGCATGAGCTGCTCCATGTACAGCATCGTTCCGCACCGGTGCTGCTGGGCATACAGCAGCGCTGCCGATATAAGCAAAAGGTACCGCATAAAGCAAATATACGCGGATCAGGGGATACCTGCCAAAAATGCAGTATCTTTGCATTATGCGATGGCTTGTATGGCTTGGGGCGGGGGCACTGCTCTGGGCTCAGACGAAGCTCCTCTATCAGGACTCCATCCGTCAAGTGTATGTATATCAGCTTCCCAATCAGCTTACCCTCATCGTGAGCCCGAATACCGCTACCCCGCGTGCCCATGTGATGATAGCGACCCGCGCAGGCAGCAAAAATGACCCCGCTGACAATACCGGGCTTGCGCATTATCTGGAGCACATGCTCTTCAAGGGCACGGATCGGTATGGCACCAAAGACTATGATCGCGAGAAAGTGTATTTAGACGCCATCGAGGCGCTCTATGAGCGTTATAATCGCACGCGCGACTCTCTGGAACGGGCGGCGATTTATCGGCAGATAGACTCGGTGTCACAACTCGCCGCTCAGTGGGCTATTCCCAATGAATATGACCGCATGACGAGCGCGCTGGGCGCCCAAGGCACCAACGCTTTCACCAGCTTTGAGGTAACGGCATATATCAATACCGTTCCCGCCCATCATGTAGAGCGGCTCCTGCGGCTGGAAGCCGAACGCTTCCGCAAGCCTGTCTTCCGGCTCTTCCATACCGAACTGGAAGCCGTCTATGAGGAGAAAAACATCGCCATAGACAACGAATTCCGCGAACTGAGGGAGAAGGTTCTCGCAGCGCTTTTTCCTGACCACCCATACGGCACCCAGACCACCCTCGGCACCATAGAGCATCTCAAAAACCCTTCTCTGAAAGCGATTCGCCAGTACTACGACACTTACTATGTACCCAATAACATGGCGATCATCGTCGTGGGGGATGTCAATCCAGCCGATGTCGTGAAGTGGGTGGAGCAGTACTGGGGTAGCTTTCAGCCGAAGCCTATACCGCCCTTTCCGTATCAAAAAGGGGCCCCTTCGCCTATCAAAAAGCGTACTTTCGTGGAGGTTATCGGACCGCAAGCGCCTCTGGTGGAGATTGCTTTTCGCCTGCCGCCCGCCGGCACACGGGAGGAACTGCTAATGAAGGTCCTAGATCAAATCCTCTCCAACTCCACCACCGGCCTGTTGGATGAGTGGCTCGTCCAAACCCATAAAGTCAAATCCGCCAGCAGTTCGGTCATGGTGCTTAGTGACCATAGCGCCCAGTTCTTCTATGCTGAGCCGAAGCCCGGACAGAAGCTGGAAGAAGTGGAGAAACTCCTCTGGGAAGCTATCAAGCGCGTGCAGAAGGGTGACTTTGATGAAAGCCTTATAGACGCTGCGATAAACGATTTACTCTTCAATCAGTTGAAGGCTTGGCGGGAAAATACATCCAGAGCGAGTCGCCTACTGGATATTTTCATAAAGCAAAAGCCATGGGCGGAAGGGTTGAATGAAATCGCCCAAATGCGCACCATTCGCAAGGCGGAACTGGTGGCTTTTGCCCGCAAGTATTACTCGCCCAAGCGGTGCGTCGTCGCTTACAAGCGGCAAGGTGAGCGCCCGAAGCTCCCTAAAGTGCCTAAGCCGCCGATTACCCCTCTCTCCATAGAACGGGGACAGTCTTCATCTTATGTAGAAGCCTTCATCGCTGAGGCTGGGGAAGCGCCCCTGCCTACGCCGCAGTTTGTGACCTTTGATAGCGTACTGGAAAAAGCCAGCCTTCAGCAGCGCGTACCGGTATATGCGCTGCAAAACACTGATGATAGCCTCTTTACGCTCATTTGGTACTTGCCGATGGGTAGCGCCCACGATAAATGGATTCCCCTTCTGATGAGCTACTATGGAGAGGTGGGTCCTATCGGCATGGGGATACAACGGTTCAAGCGGCGGCTTTTCACTCTGGGGGGGCGCCTATCCTTCAATGGGGGTGAGCGTGAAAGTTATGTCATCGTAGAGGGTATCGCACAAAACCTCATCCCCATAGTGAGCTTAGTGGATTCCCTCCTGCACATGCCCGAAGCAGATGAGAAAGCATGGGCTTTCCTCCGGGAGAATACGCTCAAAAACCGTCAAGATGCCAAACGCAATCCCGGCGCCATACAGAGCATGCTGACCGCTTATGGGTTATACGGAGTTGACCATCCTCGCAAACACATGCCCACGGAGAGCGAGTTGCGTCAGATGACGGCTACTGAGCTTGCTCGCCGCGCCGCTGATTTGTGGAAATATCCTTGGGAACTGTATTACGATGGACCTGGCGGCAGTGCGGTGGCAAGCCTTTTGGAAAAGCATATTCAAGTGCCGAATGGCTGGCAGCCGCCCTTGGCACCCAAAACCTTCACCATGCAGGAGACGCAGGATAAGACGGTGTTTTTTGTGCACTTTCCGATGGTACGAGCGGTCATGCAGTGGCAGCACCGCTCTGTGCCTTATCGGCGTGAGCTTTTCCCGCTCACGCGGTATTTCACGGAGTATTTCGGCGGTGGAATGTCGGCGGTAGTCTTCCAGGAGATTCGGGAAGCAAAAGGGCTGGCTTACTCCGCTAATGCCTATTTCGGCACTCCCTCCCGCCCCGACCTGCATCACTTCTTTATTGCTAACATCAGCACCCAAGCCGATAAGCTCATAGAAGCCTATGAATCTATGGAAGCGCTCATTGATGAAGTACGAGTAGTTCCCACTTTGGCAGAAGTAGCGAGACGCTCTCTTACAGCGGAGCTGGCTAGCGAACGCATTCGGCATGAAGCTGTATTTTTCTCGTACTGGGATGCGCGACGCTTTGGGCTTCCCCGCGAAAGGCGCGCAGATCTGTGGGAAGCGCTTCCCCATCTCTCGGAGAAGGACCTTATTGCCTTTCACGAGACCTATCTCAAAGACAAACCCCGCCAACTGATGCTCATGGGCGACCGGGAGCGCCTGCCTTTGGATAAGCTGCGCGAAAAAGGGTTGAAGATTCGGGAGCTTTCGCTGGAAGAAATCTTCGGATACTGATACCCATAAGCGACTTTGCTACACAAAGGAGCTCGGAGGTGATTAGAGGCTCGCAGCGACATTCTCCACATGCTTTCGGAGGGAGCCTTGTACTACCGTAAGCAAGGAGAGAAGAGCTCATGCACCTACCATCAAGCCTTATGAAAATGGAGAAAGCTCCCCTTCGTGTGCTGGGGTATCGGGCAATTGCTTTGGCTACCTTTGTGATGTGGAAAAGCGGTTCCCTAAACGGCTCAAACATGAGCCGCTGATTGAAGCCGCATGAACCTTGCATTTTTCTCTCCGAGAGGCGGATAATCTCCTCCTTCTGCCGGGGCATTTGCATGCTGGTTTGCAGACAGAGTTTCCAGTGGTAGAGAGGGGACCAGACCTGCCGCTTTTTGCCTATCAAGCTTTGCCTCCCTTGGGAGACCTACCTCTGCTTCAAATACGGGATGAGGAAGGACGCTGGTTGCTGGATATTACCGCCAAAACTCTCGTTTTGCGTAATCGTCGTCCTTATGCTGGATGGGCTCGCTTCTCTGATCGCGGCAAGAACCTAATACAGCGCATGCGTCAGCTTCCATTCCTGGGCGGCATTCATAAGGGGAGCCTGCGATACATAGACTTTTTTTATCCATATCTGCTGAATACTGAAAATCTTGATAGCACTGTTCCCTCAGCTATACTCAATCTTCGCCTCTATCTTGATGAGATATCAGTGACGGATGAGCTTCTGCATCTTCGCATGAAAAAGCAGGAAGAGGACTTTGATACATCCCGTGCAGCTACTGGTACAGGAGTCCGAACGGTCTGGGCTCTTACTGGACATAGAGACTATTTTTACACTATCTGCAGAAGCGACGGAGGAAGGGCTGATGAAGCGGTGGGAAAAAGCCCATCAAGTAGGACATCGGGTTTTTTTTCTCTTTTGCATCCAGAAGTCTTACAAAAGCTTGGTCTCAAGTATGATTAGCCCGCTATCATGGTATGGAAGGTATGAGGAGAGTAGGATGGTTCCTCCACATTCACCCAAGCCTTCTGTTGGAGACTTGCTATCCCCGCCTGTACAGGCACAAATGATTGAAGCCATAGAGGCACACTTACGGGCGTGGCGACTGCGGCTCCAACATCCCAAAGTGCGCGCCTTGCGCCAAGTCCGACAATCCATAGGTGCACTGCTCTTGTATCCCCCCTCCTGACGAGCATGCAGCGTGTGCTGCTGGATACAGGCGCTTTTCTGGGCTACCTTTTCCCGATAGAATACCAGCGGGAACTCATCTCACAACACATAGAGACCCTTATTCTGAAAGGGGTAGAACTCCTCGTACCCTACCAAGTGCTACGCGAAGCATACGCCACACTTACACGCTCCCCGCAAAACCGAGGTGGATTCGGTATGCGCCCCATGACTGTCGTGCAGATCTTCCGTAAGGTAATGGAGTCAGGCGTTTTTTGCTTCGTGTCAGAAAATGAAGATATTTTACAGAGATGGCTCAACTTTTTGGAAAAAGCTGGCATCACCAGTGCAGATACCTTTGATGCGTATCTGGTAGCTACAGCGCAAGCTTATGATGTAAACCGTGTGGTCACGACGAATCCCAAAATCTGGCAAAGAGCGGGCATTCCGGTAGAGACCTCATAGATTCTTCGTTGCCCAAAGGGAAATATAAGGCCCATGGCGATATCTCAAATGCTGTGAAATAAATGCTAGCGAATGTGTGCTTTTGGCTATACAGGGGTAGATAAATGTACAAGCCGCAAAAAGTGCGGCTTCACCATTGCGTAGGGGGTAGCCATGTCTTTTCAGCCAGTTGCTGGCACATTCTTTGACTTTTCAGGGAGGTGCGGCGGCGCCTTCGGCGCCGCCGCACCCCACAGATAACCTACGCACGTCAGCGCTTTATACTCACCACAAGCGAAGCGCAAAAAAGCAAAGCACATGCAGAGCTTTGATATATAGAAAGTGGCGAGGATACCCCTTTGCCTGCCAGCTTTGAGGTGGTACTTACTTTTGCGGCGATATGATGAAACTATACCTTTGGCTCAGTGTGCTGTGGGCACAGTCCGTGCTGCCGCTGAGTCGGCTGGTATATTACAGCAGGGGGAAAGCTTACTGGGTACGCGAAGCTGTCGTCCCTATACTGCGCTCTCCTATAACGATACGCATTCCGGGGCGCGCAGTACCCACAACCATCCTTCCTCAAACAGAGTATAAGGTACAGCGATGGTTCTTTTTACCTGACACAATATGGAGAGACGGGGGAAGCAGTCCAGAAAGTCTGGAAGACTTCCTTCGGTGGCATGTCGGTAGCATGGCCTGGGTCAGTTATTCTGTGGGCAACGAATGGGAAGAGATACAAGGAACGATTGAGAAGGTCTCAGCGCGCGGGGATGTTTTACTGCGGCGTCCTTCACAAGAGCGGGTCTGGATGCCTAAAAAGGTCCTTCGGGCGGCTCGGATAGAACCTACAGCCTCCTTCAAGCGTCCTGTCCCGGGGTGGAGGATTATTGTAGAGATAGACACGAACCTCCCTGCTGGACGAGTCGCCGTAGCCGGATGGGATTCCCTTAGCCCGTGGCGCGCCGTTCATAAGCTCCGCCTAATCAGTCCTACCAGAGCCCTCTTGACGACCCAAATAGAACTCCCGCCTTTTTCCGAAGATGCCCCCCAAATAGAGCTTTTCCTCGTCCAAAATGAAAACGACAGCACGCGCTCATTTACCTGGCATTTGCCGATGCAGAAGCTTATCGCCTTCGCAGAGAATCGATTTTTTCTCATTCATGCTGAAATGCCCTACACGGATGTATATCGGGCATCTTTACCAGACCTCGTGGAGCGCTTAGATCCGCTTACTTTGGGCAGTTGGCGTGGGTATGCGGAGCGTTCGCTGCAGCTACTGAATACAGGGCAGATAGCTATTCCCAGTGGCACTGTGGAGATTTTTGACGAACAGGGGCTGCCCCTCGCCCAAAGCCAAATCTCCCTCACCGCTCCAGCAGCGACGGGATATGTGGCTCTCTCTAATATGGCAGGCATAGAACTGCGCTTACAGGAACAGGAGACCCGACGAGAAAAGGTGAAGGACCCCAACGCCGGTCCCAAAGTAGTCATCTCTGGTACTTTGCGCATTCAAAATAACACTGCTCGGGAAGCCCGCCTTGTCATTCAGAAGCCGATTACGGGACAGCCGGTGATGGATAAGTTAGGCTTTGCGCGGGCGACCCCGCTTCCTGAACGCCGCGGACCCAATCCCCGTTTCCTCCTGCAGTGGGAGCTCCTCCTGCGTCCGGGGGCTAGCGAGACGCTGGAATATAGCTATGACCTCCTCCTTCCTGTCCCCACTAAGTAATCCGCTCAAAAGGGGCATATCTTTGCCACAGTGAAACTGCGTGCAGAAGGCTTGGAAAAAACCTATGGCAAGCGCAAGGTCGTAGATAAAGTTTCTCTCCACCTCTCTCCCGGGGAGATCGTTGGCTTGCTCGGACCTAATGGCGCCGGCAAGACGACGACTTTCTACATGATAGTCGGTTTCATTCGTCCCGATGCAGGCGAGATTTATCTGGGAGAAGAGCGTCTGACCTCCCTACCGATGTATAAGAGAGCCCAGCGGGGGATTGGCTATTTGCCCCAGGAAGCCTCAGTTTTTCGTCGCATGAGCGTAGAAGATAATCTGCGCACTATCTTAGAGCTGCGCGGCAATCGCACCCGCCGGCAAATCCAAGCTCGCATAGATGAGCTATTGGAGGAGTTTGGGCTGACGCATGTGCGCAAGTCCTTAGGGCAGCAGCTATCAGGCGGGGAACGGCGCCGTACAGAAATAGCCAGAGCCTTAGCCAGTGAGCCGCAGTATCTTTTGTTAGATGAGCCTTTTGCAGGGGTAGACCCCATCGCTGTGGAAGAAATCCAGTCTATCGTGGTCAAGCTCGCTCAACGCGGGATTGGCATCCTCATCACAGACCATAATGTCCATGAGACGCTCGGCATCACGCAGCGGGCTTACCTGCTGTATGAAGGACGCATTCTGAAAGAGGGCACTGCAGAAGAGCTTGCCGCCGACCCCCAAGTCCGTCGCGTCTATCTCGGGGAGAAGTTTCAGCTCATCCGATAAAAAAAGCTGCCGCAGCACACGCTACGGCAGCCGCTTGGATAAACCTTCAGGACGCTCTAAAACTCAAGTGCGAAGGTATCCCGTCCTATCACATTATCGCCCTCTTTGAAGGTGGCGATGACCCACCAGTCACCTGTCATGTTGAAAGATACTTTGCCATCAAAGCGACCGGGCTTCTCATTCACGGGCCTCGCAGGTTGAGTACCAGGCCCCCCATCATGTCCCATGCTCGGCATCCATGTCAAAAGGTCTATGCTTGTAATATTCGTAGCAGGGGGGAAGCCCGCCGGATTAGTTCCTGGAATGCTCATATCGCGGCGGTAGACATAGAAGGATACATCTTGTACTCCAGTGGCGATGCGAGGAAGTTTCATCTCATACATATAATAACGGGGATTATTCGGATTGCCGAACTGGCGACCGCGACGCACCCAACCTCTGGGATGGGGATTGACACGGATAGGAAAATCAACCGTATCCTGACCGATGATTACGTGGAACTTCCATGGCTCGGTTTCCACCCCGTTGCTGATGGTCGTTGGCATTTGGAAAAATGCAGCACCATAATAAAACCCATCCTGAGCAGGCCCATTAGGCTGTTCGGTGGGACAGGAGTGATTATGATTACTCATATACATCATGGGCAGGAAGCGTACATCGGTGCCGGTATATAGTGGGGCTGTGGCGTCATGTCCAGTTTTGATCATGACCCGGAAGCGGTAGTAGCCCTCTGTGAGCTGGGTCTGCCCGGCAGGCATCTCAGCATACAGATATACATGATACCGATCCTGTGCATCATGCCCGTGTCCAAGT
>CAZZMF010000025.1:2981-9129 GCA_964655255.1 uncultured Sphingobacteriaceae bacterium | reverse complement strand
GATTAGGGAGTTGTAGCCAATCCACATCACTGAGTGGCGAGCATGTCTCTATGGCGATGGGTAGAGATTCCGGTACGACCCGAAAGCTTAGATGAGGCACGCAAACTCCTAAGCCAACAAGCCGCAAAAGTCCGAGCATTCCCGGGATGCCGCTCAGTAGTGCTCTATGAGGGGGAAGGTCCTATCCTGTGCTCCTTTAGCGAATGGGAAAGCGCCGCTGATTTGGAAAGCTATCGCCAGAGCATGGTATTTAGGGAGTTCTGGGAGAAGCTGCGCCCGCACTTCCGAGAGAAACCCCGAGCGGTCAGTGTGCGGAAGCTGCCCTTGCCATTTGAGTAGCTGAGTGGTTCAGAGTTCTGGACTGGGAAGTAGTTTCGTTGAGTTATGGAAGGGATGATGGGGCGGCGCCGCCCCAAAAAAGCCCTATACCACCTTCTCTTATTGCCTGGATGTCGGCTGACCCTTGAGAATCTTTTCTATCACCTCTTCAGGGGACTTGCCTAAGTTTTCCAGAGATAGACGGGCATCTTTTGCCAGCTCGTGGTCAGGGTAATATTGTAGAAAGTCTTCGTAGCACTGCCGAGCTTTGGCGGTGTCGTTGAGCATAGTCTCGTAGAGAAAGGCTTCATAGAAGAGGGCTTTGGGTGCCACGGGGGATTTTTGGCGGAAGCGCAGGTCTATGATTCTGAGGAGTTGTACAGCTTTTTGGGCATCGCCGAAATAAGTGCCGTATATCTCCGCTGCCTCTACGAGCATGCGGGGCACGCTGGGATGATTAGGATACTTTTTGGCAAAGTCTTCCTGCTTACGGGCTAAGGTGAGGGCTTTGGTCATGAATACCTCGCTTTGGGCGCCATGAGATTCCAGCAGTCGGCGCATTTCGCTGCGCATGTCATCTATTTCGTCTATCTCAGGCACCCGTGGCGTGCATGCCCACACAAGCAGGAGTCCTTTAGCGACAAGCGGTAGCCAGCGCATCCAAGGGTACGGTAGTTTGGACATGATTTGGCAAGTCCCTAAGCTGCACGGATTGAGTAGCTTCTTCTTGGGCGCCGACGATAGCTACCCAGCGAATGCCTCGGCGCTGCGCGTATTCTATTTGCTTGCTGAGCTTTTTGGGGGCAGGATAGGCGAAAGCTGGGATTCCCCCTTCGTGCAAGGTCTTCACCACTTTCTGCACAAAGCGCGGCGAGGCATCTATCCATGCAACCAGCACTTGTAACGCAGAAGTGTCTGGGGGGGATTGGGCCTCGGTAAAGGTGAGGATGCGCTCTATCCCAAAAGATAATCCCATCGCTGGTAGATCTGGTCCGCCGAAATCAGATACGAGACTGGCGTATGCCCCCCCAGCTGCTATGCTCCCTACACCGCTGCCAGGCACTCGGATTTCATACACATACCCAGTGTAGTACTCCAGTCCCCGTGCCAGGGTAGAATCCCAACGAACGGTAAGAACGGGGTCTTCGGTGCGGATAAGTTCGTTTAGGGTAGGGAGATCAGGGGCAAGCTCTGGCAGTTTAGACAGTTCGGCTTGGAGGGTAGAGGAAAAGCCCTCTTCGGGGTTGAGCCATTCGGGGAGGAGGTAGCCTTCTTCTTGGAAAAGGGCTTTGACGGGCTGCCAACCTACTTTTTCGGCTTTATCTAAGCGAGTGCAAAAAGCGCTAAACTGCGAGAGGGGCCAACCGGTATCACGCGCTGCATGTTCCAAAAGGGCACGATGATTGAGATGAAATACGGCACCGCGGACGCCAAGAGCGCCTAAACCCGCCCGGGCAATCTCTATCATCTCCATCAGTGGGATGAGGCCTTCTGCGCCGACGATATCTACATCACACTGATAAAACTCTCGGAAGCGCCCGCGTTGGGGACGATCTGCCCGCCAGACGGGTTGGATTTGGTATCGCTTGAAGGGAAAGACTAACTCCCCCGCATGCTGGGCGACCCATCGCGCCATCGGTACAGTGAGGTCATAACGCAGTGCTTTTTCGGTGATGAAGGGGAGGAGCGTCGCTGTGGAAGCTTTTGCCTCTTCGGGGACATTGGCGAGGAAGTCTCCGGAGTTGAGGATACGGAAAAGTAGCTTATCGCCTTCCTCGCCGTACTTTCCCATCAGGACGGAGAGGAGTTCTACGGCAGGGGTTTCTAAGGGTTCGTAGCCGTAGCGCTCAAAGATCTGGGCGAGGGTTTGGAAAGCGGCACGGCGCCGGCGCACTTCCGCAGGACCGAAGTCGCGGAAGCCGGACGGTAGCGCTGGGCGAACTTTTTCAGGCTTCTGGATTTTTGGCAAGGGCTTCTGCTTTCGCCGCTTCTATCCCCTCGCGAATGGCTGCGGTGATGACCCCCGTGATGAGCTCTATGGACTTTGTAGAGTCGTCATTAGCGGGGATGGGGAAAGTAACCTTCGTAGGGTCGGCGTTGGTATCTACCATGGCGAAGGTGGGGATATTCAAGCGGTTAGCTTCCGCGAGGGCGATTTCCTCTTCCACGATATCCACAATATAGACGGCGGCAGGCGGAAAGTGCGGCATGCGGGCAATCCCTCCCAGGAAGCGTTCCAGCTTTTCCTTCTCCCGCAGCTTGAGGAGCCTTTCCCGCTTGGAGATCTTCTCGAAAGTGCCATCGCGCATCATGCGCTCTATAGCTTCCATCTTTGTGATGGAACGGCGAATCGTTTTGTAGTTAGTGAGCATGCCGCCGAGCCAGCGCTCTGTCACATAAGGCATGCCCACGGATTCAGCCATTTCTTTGAGGATTTCGCGAGCTTGTTTTTTTGTGCCGACATACAAAATGGCGCGTCCTTGACGAGCGATTTCCCGCACCGCTTTGGCTGCTTCCTCTAAAAGCCGCTGGGTCTTGAGGACATCTATGAGGTGGATTTTGTCTTTCTCCATGAAAATGTAGGGACGCATGCGGGGATTCCAGCGGCTGCGTAGGTGCCCTAAATGCACTCGGGCTTCTAACAACTGCTCTACTGTAGGAATGTACATACTATCGTTTGGAAAACTGGAAGCTCTTCCGGGCTTTTTTGTGTCCGTAGTGTTTGCGCTCCACTTGGCGGGAGTCCACGGTTAGCAGGCCAGCTTTGCGGAGAAAAGGGCGGCGACTTTCATCCTCCTGCAGAAGGGCGCGAGCAATAGCAAGGCGCAGGGCTTCAGCTTGTCCTTTTATGCCGCCGCCATCTGCATACGCCACAATGTCGTACTTTTTTGGATCCAGTCCAAGGACTTCAAAAGGACGCAAGATTTCCAGTTGGTAAATCTCTATGGGAAAGTACGCCTGCCAGTCGCGGCGATTCACTTGAAAGGTGCCACTGCCGGGGCGCAAATACAACCGAACTACCGAGGTTTTTCGGCGCCCTACGGTATGTATGTAAGAGGCTAAGGTCGGGTTCATAATGCTATGGGTTTCGGTTGTTGGGCAGCGTGAGGATGATGTTCGCCTTCGTAGATAAAGAGATTCCGAAGCATGCGAGCTTGGAGGCGATTTTTGGGGAGCATACCCTTGATAGCGTGACGAATCACTTGAGCTGGCGTCATGCGTTTGAGGGGGATATGCTTTTGTCCGCCGGGATACCCTGTATGCACTGTGTAAGTTTTTTGGTGGGCTTTTTTGCCGGTGAGGGCGACTTTCTCGGCGTTGATGATGATGACAGCTGCCCCGAGGTTCCACTGGGGAGCGAAGTAGGGCAGATGCTTACCCCGCAGCAAACGCGCCACTTGGGAGGCAAGTCGTCCCAGGGGTATGCCTGTCGCATCTACGAGGAACCACTCCCGCGCGCGCCCTTTCGGCGTGACCCAGGGCGTGCGATATGTAGGTAAGGCTTTCACAGCGGCGGCAAAGGTAAAAACTTCTCTGCATATCTACCTTTGTAGCATGCAAGCCTATACCAAGGAGGAGGTTCTGCAACGGCTGACATTTTTTCCCGAGTGGCGCCTGCACCAAGGCGCACTTGTGCGTGAATATGAGTTTGAGGACTTTTTGGAGGCGTGGGGCTTCCTCACTCAGGTGGCTCTCCTTGCCGAACGCCATAATCACCATCCCGAAATCTGGAATGTCTATAATCGGGTACGGTTGAGCTGGAGCACGCACGAAGTAGGCGGTATCACAGAAAGGGACTTTACATTAGTGGAAGAGGTAGATAGAGCGTATGCAGCGGCTCGTCGTACGCATACGAAATGAGTCGGGTTTTCCTTTGCCCGAGTATGCTACGGCGGGAGCGGCAGGCTTAGACTTGCGAGCGGCGCTTTCAGCGCCTATTACCCTTAGCCCAGGCGAATGGCGAGCCATCCCTACGGGCTTATACATAGAGCTTCCGCAGGGCTACGAAGCCCAAGTGCGCCCGCGCAGTGGATTAGCCTTGCGCCATGGCATCACGCTGCTAAATAGCCCAGGAACTATTGATGCTGACTATCGGGGCGAGATACAAGTCATTCTCATCAATCTGGGGCGCGACCCCTTTACTGTAGAGCCGGGCATGCGGATTGCTCAGTTAGTAGTTGCGCCCTATGTGCGGGTGGAGTGGGAGCCTGCGCAAGAGCTCTCTTCAACCGATCGAGCAGCGGGGGGCTTCGGACATACTGGGGTGCAATGAACCGCCTCTGGCTGGGGCTGCGCTGGCTTCTGCATTTTTATCCGCTGCAGCTTCCGCTGTACCAGTTGCGGCGGCATCTTTTTCTCTCGCTCCTTTGGGTTATCCTGTGGCTAATCGCCGCAGGGCAAATCGGACGCAGCTTTGGCGTCTCCGAAATCTTTTATAATCCCGGCACGGGAGCCTATCCCAGCTTTTTCTCTACCCTCGCCTGGGGTATCGGCTATGGAATATTCGTCGTGGCTTACCACCTCACGACCTATCTGCTGGATGGGCACCATGCAGGCTTCCTCCTGCGCGAACCGAGACCTTTTCTCCAATATACCCTCAATAATAGCCTACTCCCACTCAGTTTCTGGCTTTTTGCGCTGAATGAATATGCTCAATACCATCATCAAGACCCTAACTTCGGCACGCAGCTTTTAGGGCATCTCCTTGGCACAGGCACGGTAAGTGTAGGACTATTGGTCGGCTTAGACAGCTTTTCTAAGGATATTTTTCGGCTTGGGCGGCTTGGGCTGCTGCCCCCCCAGCGCGTGTATAGTGAAGTTTCTAAGGTTCGTCAGGCGACGGCAGACTTGCATTACTATCTTACGCTGGGCGGTGGCATTCAAAGTACGGCAGATTTTTTTCCCATTGACAAAAAAGCCTTGACGCGCCTGCTTTTGCGCTACCACCGCAATGCTTTCATGGTAGAACTGGGGCTTATCCTTCTCATCACGCTCTGGGGATATGTACAAATGGTGACCGAGATATATCTGCCGGCGGCAGCTGCATTTCTGATATTCTGGGGTATTCTGTACATGCTCTTTGGGGCGATTAGCTTTTGGCTGAGACAGTGGGGCGGATGGGCGCTTATGGCGCTGATAGGGATAGCTGTGGGGATTCTGTATCAGGCGGACTTATGGGAGAATAAATCGGCGTATGGGCTGCGGTACACCAAAGAACCGTCCCCCCCGCCTGAAGCTGACCTACAAGCCGATTCTCTACGACTTGTGGCGTGCTTGCAAGCATGGTATCATAAGCAAGGTGAGAAAGCTCCCCTCGTCTGGGTGCAGGTATCGGGCGGCGGCTGGCGTTCGGCTTTCTGGACGCTAACGAATCTCCAACTGTTGGATAGCCTTTCTGGTGGGCTGCTATGGAAGCGCTGCTTCGCCATATCTGGGGCTTCTGGGGGGCTGATTGGGGCTGCGACTTGGCGCGAACTGGGCCTTTTCTATCCTGAAAGGCATAGAGACTTATCCGAAGCCTATTTCCTCACCCAAGACGCCCTCAATCCTGTACTTTCTACGGCAGTAGCAGGCTTTTTTAGTCCGACTTTACGGTTTCGGGATAGTCTAAGCGGAGAGTCTTATCCAATGGCGCGCGAATATGCCTTTGAGCGGGCATTGGTGCGAAATACACGCGCTTTTGGAGAGCGGCGCATAGGCGATTACGCCCGTCCAGAACTGGAAGCCCGCTGTCCTCTACTCTTTATTACCCCAGCGCTGATACCTGTAGGCAAACAACTGCTTATCAGCAGTCAGCCTGGTGCCCCCCTTCTGCGGCAGGGCTATATAG
>CAZZMF010000025.1:0-2971 GCA_964655255.1 uncultured Sphingobacteriaceae bacterium | reverse complement strand
GCTTGTGCCAGAGGCTGATCATTTGCGGCTGACGACGGCGCTACGGATGAATGCCTCTTTTCCTTTTGTCTTGCCGCCGGTTCGCTTGCCCGGGTATAATATGGAAGCCGTAGATGCAGGCGCCATAGATAACTTCGGCGAAATCATTGCTCTGCGCTTCCTGTGGAATATGCGGGCAGCTATCGCTCAATATGCCTCCAAAGTGATTTTGATAGAAATCCGCGACCTACCTGAGGGCATTACTCCTGAAGCTGAAGGGCGCCGGTCAGCCCTGAGGGATTTTGTAAGACGCTTGGGGGGGCTGTACTCTTCTTTTACAGGCGCGCGCCAAATCCTCACCCGCCTATCGTATGAAATCTTGTCTTCAGGCTATCCGATTCCCATAGAGAAGCACGTTTTAGCCTATCGCCCTCGGACCGGGCATTATCCACCGCTGGGCTTTACGCTGCGCCGTGCCGACCAAGCCGCCATGCTCCAGACCCTCACAGATAGTACCCATGTGAGCCGCTTACGCTATCTAATAGACACCATGAAGTGATTACCTTTGCTATGTGCGACTCCTTCTGATCCTGGCCGGGCTCCTAATCAGCTGCAGCACTTCTGGGGGCTCCACATCTATGGAGGCAAAAAACAAGATTGACATCCCCGTAGAGAAGCTTGCACTACCGTACTGCCCAGAATGTCAAATGGACTTCCACCGTTTTCCTGTCGCTGATACTTTGACTTATGATGGCAAACTATATGGTTTTTGCAGTGAAGGCTGTAAGGAAGCTTTCGCCAAGCGTATGGGTACTTGAGCTCTTGCTGAGCGTCCTTTGGGTCGTTGGATGCGGTCCTTCTTCGGAAGAGACAGCCGAGGATAGGCATGCGATGGACTCGACTTATGTGGTGCCGTGGGAGGAAGTAGCAGTGTATATGAAAGCCGCGCCTTCGCCTGTACAAGTCGCCCTATGGTTGCGTCAAGAGAAAGTGCCCTTTATACGAGAGCCCTTGCATGACCCGACGCTCGCCGCACGCTATGGCGGGGTACAAGGCGCAGCCAATCTGGGCATCTACCTTACCGACATGGCGTATGCTCACGCCACCCAGAGCTATCAAGATGCATACGAATACCTCTCCGCTGTCAATCGCCTCGCCGCCCGCTATGGCATAGATGATATTTTCTCTGTCGACAGAGTGAAATCTCTGGACAAGCTCCAAGACCAGCCTGATAGCGTACAAAAACTCCTCACGCAGTACTACAGCGAAGTGCAGCAAAGATTGGAAGATACAGGACAGCAAGCAATGCTACGGCACATGATTTTGGGAGGATGGATAGAGAGCTTGCATATCACGCTCCTGCTTATAGAACGCGACCCCTCGAAGCAACGGCTCGCTGAAATGGTCGCCCTGCAGAAAAGCCTGCTTCCCCTGCTTGTCAAACTGTATGCTGCAGACTCCGCAAGCCATAGCGTCTCTCGGCAGATTTTGGCTCATTTATTTGAGATACAATCGTCTCTTCAAAATGTGGGCGGAGAAGCCAGTTCCGCCATCACTCAAGTGGATAAAGGTGTGATTCAGATGCAGTTCAAATCTCAGGCTGTCGTGAGCCCTCAGCAAATCGCCGCTGTCAAACAGCCCCTGAATAAGCTTCGTCAGTTTATGATAAAAGTATGAGGTTGATAAGTAGAGCCCTTATTGTTGGCTTTTGGGCGGTGCAAGTGCTATCTGCCCAGACCCCTTGCAAACAGTTAGTGCCCACCTGTCGGGAGGCGTACATGGAGGATTTTAGTTGGGATGGAAGATACTGGCGCGCCGAACTGTACGGCGGGGAGACGACGGAGATATACTACACCTTCTTTAGAGGGTTACGATATCGGCTGATTCCTTGCGGGAGCTCTTCTACTAAAGCCACTCCCCACCTGCGCATCTACAACGCCAACCGTGTCCTACTATTAGACACGCGCCAACAAGGCGAGCGGCGATATTGGGATTTGGAGCTAAGCAGCACGCAGTTGCTAATCATAGAGTTATACTATCCCAGTGGGGATGGGTGTGTAGCGCTGCTGATTGGGCATCGGGCACCGATGGAGGCATCTGCACGGTGAGAAGGCTACCTTTGTGGGGTGGTCGTCTGGTGGATAATCGCTGCCTTTATAGGGGCAGTTGCTGTCCTTATTGTGCCTTCAAGATGGACATGGCGAAGTGTCTCGCTGGCTATAGCGGGTATTGGCGCTTGGCTTGCCAGTGAATATCTGCTTCGCGCTCCGCTGGAAGTCACGCATGGGTTGAGTACGCTACAGTTCAGGATGCCATGGTGGGGCTTCGCTACCCCACAGGGATGGACAGCGCGCTATCACATCCAGCTATTTTTTGCTGTGGATGGGACCGCCTTGCTTTTGGCGGGGGCTACCAGCCTAATACACTTGATATTGAGCTTCTGGACGGGGTGGCGCTTCCCACAGCCGCGCCTGCAAATGGCTGCCCTCCTCCTACTTCATGGCTTCACGCTTTGGACGATTTTCTCGTTTGACTTGATAGCTTTCTATGTGGGCTTTGAGGCAGTGCTGCTGCCGATGTACTATCTTATTTTGACCCTCAGTCCCTCGGGCGAAGAGACCCGTCGCGCAGCGATGGAGTTTCTCCTCTATACGCTCTTGGGGTCTGTGCCAATGTTAGGAGGTATCTTGTATGGCGCATCGGAGATTAGTCGGGTGTATGGTCAGCCTTTTACGACGAACTATTACGACTGGCTAAAATATCCCCTGCCCGAAAATGCACAGTTAGGCGTATATCTGAGCTTTGTATTGGCTTTCTGGGCGAAGTTGGGGCTTTTCCCCTTGCATGGATGGGTGCTGAGTCTGTATCGCCAAGCCCCTATGGCGTTGGTCGTGGTGTCCTCAGCCCTCCTGACGAAACTGGGTGGCGTGGCATGGCTGCGTTGGGCACCTGTCTTTCCACAGGCGCATTTTAGCATCGGTCCGTATGTGGG
>CAZZMF010000024.1:0-9230 GCA_964655255.1 uncultured Sphingobacteriaceae bacterium | reverse complement strand
GGGCATATATGGAAGTACGCTGTATTTTGGACTACGGGGGCTCTGGCGTACGCATGACGCCTCCTTGCGATGGCGATATGCTATACTTACGCTACCGCTTCTTTCTTATTACCTCCACGGCATCATCAATAACTTCATGGACCATGGGCATATCGCAGCCCTAGTATATCTGCACTGGGGCATGCTCGCAGCCCTACAGACGGAATCCGTACCTTCACAATATGCAGAAATGGAAAGGGCATAGTTGGCAAGTGTGGGCATTTATCCTTCTGAGCAGCGCTTGCCAATCCCAACCTCCCCTCCTCAGCGGCGAAATCCAAGGACTCACTCGCGACTCGATCTATCTTTTCAAATGGAATGCAGGCATTTGGGAAAAAGTCGCCGCCACTGGCATACAAAATGGTAAGTTTAGCTTTCAAGGCGCTCTTCCGACAGGCCTCTACCTGTGGGGAATCTCCCCCCAAGAAGGCGATATGGTCCTCTTGAACGGCAAAGATACCCCCCACATCAAAGGCACTGTCGCTCAACTTTTTCAGACCTACACTTATGAAAAAAGTCCTGAAAATGAAGCTATCCTGCGGTTTCGGCGGGCTATCAGTGGACTCTATCAACAGCTCAATCAGCGTCCGCCTCAGGAGCGTGAAGGTATTCAGCGTCAGATAGATAGCCTTCTCCAAAATGCTTCACAGAGTTCGTATGCTACTTTGCGTGTCTATGCCAGTCTTTTTCGCTCACCGACTTTGCCTGTACATGCCGCTTCACCGAGGTTAGTTTGGCAAGGGCTGGTGAATGCTTTTTGGAAGGATATAGATTGGCAAGCTCCGATTCTGGTTCAGATACCGGAGGTTTTTATGCGTATGCAGGGCTTCTGGCAAAATGCTCTGGCGCAGTTGCCTGAGGACTCTGTATGGCAGTATGGAGAGGCATGGGTCAAAAAGCTTCCGCCCGCTTTACATGCCACAGCGTGGATGGCTCTTATCAATGCAGCGCAGCAGTTCCAGCTGCGCGAGACGATGGTGTATGGAGCGGAGCAATTTCTTGCGGTTGCGCCCCAAGACCCGCGTCGCAACGAGCTCCGGCAGTTTATTCAGTCGGAAGGGGCATTGCGCCGAGGACAACCCGCACCAGATATTGCCCTACCCGACCCTGAGGGGAAAATACGACGACTCTCCGAACTGCGCGGTAAATGGGTACTTATTGACTTCTGGGCAAGCTGGTGCCGCCCCTGCAGAATGGAAAATCCTAATGTCGTGCGCTTATACCAGCAATATCACCCCCGAGGATTTGAGATATTTGGAGTAAGCTTAGACCACAATAAAGAGGCTTGGCTTCAAGCAATACAAGCCGATAAACTCACATGGATACATGTAAGCGACCTCAAAGGCTGGCAAAGTGCCGGGGCTCAGTTGTACAGGGTATCGGGCATACCCTACACGGTGTTAGTAGACCCAGAGGGGCGTATCGCTGCAAAAAATCTACGCGGCCCGACCTTAGAAGCTAAACTAAAAGAGATATTTCCATGACCCGGGCGGGCTTTGTAGCGCTTTTGGGCTTTCCCAATGCGGGTAAATCTACCCTCTTCAACCGGCTTGTCGGTGAGCGGCTAGCAGCAATTACGCCTAAGCCGCAGACAACCCGCTTCAATATTTCCGCCGTTCTGACGCGTGAGAATATCCAGTACGCTTTTGTAGATACCCCCGGCTGGATATCCCAGCCTAAAAACATTTGGCATAAAGCTCTCACTCACCAGAGCCTATCCGCTGCCCGAGATGCCGATGTGCAAGTGTGGGTACTTTCTCTCCAGCAGCGCATGGAAAGCCTGCCGGACAGCGTAGAGGCTTTCCTCCTCAAAGCGCCGGCTTTGGTAGCGGCTTTTACCCATGGCGATCTCTTAGCGCCCGACGAACGCACCACCCGAATAGCGATACTCCAACAAGAACTGGCTCGCTTTCCCTTCAAAGGATGGATAGACGTATCAACAGACCAGTCTCTGGATGACTTCCTAACGCTTGTAGGTAATCTTTTGCCTGAAAGCCCCTTCTTATATCCCACCGATATCCTCACGACCCTTCCCACTCGCTTTTTCGTCGCCGAAATCTTACGAGAGGTGCTCTTCATGTACCTGCGGGAAGAACTGCCCTACGGCACCGAAGTAGAAATCATTCAATACAAAGAAGGCGAACATCAAGACTACATCGCCGCCACAATCTATGTAGAGAAAGATTCCCACAAGCCCATCGTCATCGGGCAAGGGGGAAAAATGCTGAAAAAAATCGGTATGACTGCCCGTCAGCAGATAGAACAGTTCATTCAGAAGCCTGTGTACTTGGAGTTGTATGTGAAGGTCGCGCCCCACTGGCGGCGTTCAGTCCATCGTCTGCATAGCTTAGGCTACAAAACTCCCTAACTTTGTAGTATGGCACCCAATCATTCGGGTAAGCGCAAAAAAAAGCGTACCCTCGTCGTGATTGACGGCGAAGCGCTACGGGAAGGCGAAAAATATGACTTCTCCTTCTTAGAGGGGGAGAAGCGATTGGAAATATGGTTCTTTTACAAAGAACGCATTCACCACTCTTTCCGCCTGCGGCGCGACTTTACCGCACAAAATGTCCTTTTGCCTCGCTATGAAGAAGACCTCCATCTCTACATCCTCAAACGAGTATGCTACGAACTGGGAAGGCGCGAAGGGCGATATAAAAAAGCTATCTTCATTGGCGCTCACCACCCCGTCTGGGAGGGACTGGTGCAGTTCCTCCGAGAAAGGGGACTCACTTGTACCCACGTGCTGGCAAGCGACTATCGGGTAGAACGCTCAGAGATTCAAAATCTTGTCCGTCCAGAACTTGCGCCTTCATCATATGAAGGTCACCCCATTAGCGAAACCCAGAAGTCTTCCCCTCCTAAAAAGGCTCAGTTATCCAACCCTGAAGCCCCCACAAAAACTTCTGAACACCCCCTATCAGAAGAACTGAAAAAGCTCTTCAAACGCAAAGGACGCGCATCGGAAGAGCACATGCGCATTTATCAACAGGTTTTGAATGCCTTGCGTATCCTTCCCGCTGGTACCAGTTTGACCAAAGCCGACTTTCGCAAAATGCTCAAATCCATGAATATAGCTACCAAAGCTAACCTTCCCGGGAAAAATCTCAACTACTTTATTGGTCGCCTGCAAGAAGCGGGCTTTGTTTCTATCGAAGGCGATAAAATCATACCAAGACTACAATCATGAGTTACGGACTTTTGCGCGGTAAGAAAGGGATTATCACGGGCGCGTTAGATGAGAAATCTATTGCTTGGCATGTAGCTTTGCGCGCCTATGAAGAAGGGGCGCAAATTCTTTTGACTAATGCGCCTGTGGCGCTCAGACTTGGACAGCCCCAAGCCCTCGCCGAGAAGCTCAACGCCCCCCTGATCCCAGCCGACCTCACGCAAATCCCCGATATAGAAAAGCTCTACGATGAAGCCTTACGGCACTTCGGAGGACCTGTAGACTTTGTGTTGCATTCCGTCGGCATGTCCCCTAACATCCGCAAAGGCAAAAGTTATCCCGAAATAGACTACGAGTTTTACCAGAAGACACTGGATGTGTCCGCCATATCGTTTCATAAGATGCTTCAGGTAGGACGGCGAAAGGGAGCGTTTGCCCGTGGCGGCTCTATTGTAGCTCTGAGCTATATTGCTGCTCAGCGCGTTTTTCCCAAATATGGCGACATGTCCGACGCCAAAGCGCTACTGGAGTCTATTGCTCGGATGTTCGGGTACTTTTTGGGTAAAGAACTCGGTGTGCGTGTCAATATCGTCTCCCAATCTCCCACACCAACGACGGCTGGCACGGGAATCGCTGGGTTTGAGGCAATGTTTGACTATGCCAATAAAATGAGCCCCTTAGGGAATGCCTCAGCCGCTGCCTGTGCGGACTTTGTGGTGGCCCTTTTTTCAGACTTGACCCGATCGGTAACGATGCAGACCCTATACCATGACGGTGGCTTTTCCATGATGGGCATAGCGGAAGAACTGCTCGGATGAATGACCTCTGGGCGCTCTCTCCATTAGACGGGCGCTATAAACGCTACACCGAAGAGCTGCGCCCTTATCTCAGTGAAGCAGCTTTTTTTCGGTATCGCCTACGGGTAGAGACCGTCTACTTCCGAGCACTTGTAGAACTTCCCCTGCCGCCCCTGCGAGGTTTCCCCACCAAGCTACTGGACCAGCTGGAGGAAGCCTTTGAGCCTTTTACGGATGAGACGCTGGTCGCTCTTCGCACCATAGAAGCCCGCACACGGCACGATGTCAAAGCTATAGAGTACTTCCTGCGAGAAAAATGGGCAGCTCGCTTCCCTGCCGAGTGGCATCATGCGCTGGCTTTCATCCACTTTGGGCTGACCTCCCAAGACATCAATAACACCGCTCAACCCCTTATGTTGCGGGATGCCCTCACTTATGTGTATTATCCCGCGCTGGAGAAACTCCTCAGTGCCCTCCACGAGAAAGCCTACGCTTGGCGGGAGATAGTCATGTTGAGTTTCACGCATGGGCAGCCCGCCTCTCCGACTACGCTGGGCAAGGAATTTTATGTGTATGTAGCGCGTTTGCGGGCAGAATACCAGCGGCTGCGTCAAGTGCCTTTCTGGGCAAAACTTGGCGGTGCCGTCGGACACCTCAATGCCCACCGTATAGCTTATCCTGAAATAGACTGGCAAGGATTTTTTGACAGATTAGCCGAGAAGCTGGGGCTGCTGCGCTTCTACCCCACCACTCAGATCGCCCCCTACGAAAGATGGGCAGAAGTCTGGGATAGCTTAAGGCGCTTGCAGGCCGTACTAATAGATTTTGCCCAAGATGTGTGGTTGTATGCCCATCGGGGATACTTTCGCATCCGACGCGCCGAGGGACAAATCGGCTCCTCCACCATGCCCCATAAAGTCAATCCCATTCTTTTTGAGCTGGCAGAAGGCAACCTTCGTCTTTCTAATGCCCTGTGGAGCTTTTTCACAGAGAAGCTCCCCATCTCACGCCTGCAGCGCGACCTGACTGACTCCACCATCCTGCGCAATCTGGGAGTCGCAATGGGATATGGACTCATAGGTATAAAAGCGCTATGGGAAGGATTAGAGTCGCTCATTCCGCATCCAGATGCTATCGCGGCAGACCTCAAGGCACACCCAGAGGTACTTGCCGAAGCTTGGCAAACCCTCAAGCGTAAAGAAGGACAGCCCGATGCTTACGAAGCCGCTCTGCATGCCCTCCATGAAGGACGATTGAGGATGGATGTGCCGCCAGAACGATACATAGGCTATGCCGCCGAGACTGTGCCTCCCCCGGGCGTAGAATAGGGGGAAGGCACCTGCCCTGATTACCCACGCCCCTCATTTTTGTGCAGCCTTGGGGAAGTGAAGCAAAAAAAGCACAAGCAGGGCTTTGGCATGAGTCAGCCTAAAGCACCTGCGTGCTGTTGAAAGCCCTGCATATCCAGCCACAGCAAAGCTTGCTCTATGAGGCCTTCAGGCGAGAGGCGCGCAATACAGGGATAAGGGCGCCTGCGATCCCACTGGTACTGACACATCCACCCACAGCCAAAACAAGACATCTCATTCGCTAATACTTTTAGTGGGAAAGGCACCCCAGCTGGATAAGGTACAAAGCGCCCCCAGTGTCCGCCTCCAGCTATCATCAGAGTAGGCACACCCAGCGTGGCAGCGACATGGGCAAGACCAGTATCTGGACCAACTACAAGCCTTGCTGAAGCAACCTCTTCCACTGCTTCAACGAGGGAAAGCTTCCCACTCAAATCCTCTAAAAAGGGAAGAGCGAGATTTTCCACATAGGCCTTATCAGTAGCAGTCCCAAGAATCCGGATGGGAAGCTTAGTATGTTGATAGACACTCAAAAGGAGCTGCCTATAAAGCTGCAGAGGGATTAGCTTATACTTCACACTGCTGCCTGCTAATGCCACTACTCCTCTCTCTAATCTGGGTAGGTTCTGTCGTATCTGCGCATACACCTTCCACCCAAGGGACATCCCATTTATACTCCGAAGCCACTGTTCATATCGTAGCCACTCATGGATTGACGGAGAGGAATCACCAGAAAAAACTGAATCATACAAGCTTTTGTCTATCCACTCACTTAGATAACGGGGCTCAGCAGTCGCTGGATCACGCTCCCATGCTACCTTTTTTTCTGCTGGCAGCACCCATGCCAAAAAATCCTCTGCTGCTATGCGCCGACTATATGTTGTTTGCCATAAAACTTCTGCTGGGGGAAGTTGTCGCCGCAGTTCATTGGTTAGCGTTTGACGATAGCTATAGCTGCGTCTCAGACGATAGGGGTCTATCGGTAGGATGCGGGAAAAAAGCCCTGTTATCTCTGCCAGTTCAGCCCATAGGCGATTGGCGATAAGGTAAAAGGACTGCTGGGGGTATGCCTTTTTGAGCGCGGCGACGAAAGGGAGCCACAACCAGAAGTCGCCAATCCCATCCAACCGAATGAAAAAATGCCCCTCCCCGCGTTCTACACGAGCCGGGGAGGGGTAGAAAGTACGCATTTGGATGACGGCGCTCAGACTGCGCAGAGCAACGCGCCCGCGCCATTCAGCCTGACGCAGCAGCCGGGGAATGAAAAACCCCCTCACAGATTCCCGCGGCGGGCTTGCTCCCTTTCTATGGCTTCAAAAAGTGCCTTGAAGTTCCCTTTGCCAAAGGACTTCGCACCCTTCCGCTGAATAATCTCATAAAAGACCGTCGGACGATCCTGCACTGGCTTCGTAAAGATTTGCAAGAGATAGCCCTCATCATCCCGATCTACGAGGATGCCCAGTTCGGCAAGCACTTCCACGGGTTCGTCTATAGGTCCGACTCGGTCTAAGAGCGTCTCATAGTAAGCTTTAGGCGTGTCGAGAAACTCCACCCCGCGTCGGCGCAGTTCCTGCACCGTGTGAATAATATCTTTCGTCGCCAGCGCAATATGTTGGACTCCCTGCCCGTGATAGTACTCCAAATACTCTTCTATTTGGGACTTTCTCCGCCCCTTTGCCGGTTCATTGATAGGAAACTTGATGTAACCGTTTCCGTTAGCCATAACCTTGCTCATGAGGGCGGAGTATTCGGTGGAGATGTCTTTATCGTCAAAGGAAATGAGCTGATGAAAGCCCATTACATCTCGGTAGAAAGCAACGAACTGATTCATCTCACCGAGATAGACATTGCCCACGCAGTGGTCTACATACTCAAAGCCCACAGGCTCACTTTTGCCGAAGCCTTCCCATGGTTGGAAGCCGGGCAGGAAGGGACCGCGATAGTTTTTCCGCTCCACGAAGACATGTACGGTGTCGCCATAGGTGTGAATGCCAGAAAGGACAACTTCGCCGTGTTCATCTGTAAGGCGGGTAGGGGGCATGAAAGATTTGGCGCCGCGCTTCGTCGTCTCCTCATAGGCGCTGGTGGCATCCTCCACCCAGAGCGCCAGCACCCGAACCCCATCCCCATGTCGGTAGATATGGTCGGCGATGAAGTTGCCGGGATGATAGGGCGTGGTCAAAACGAGGGTTACCTTGCCTTGGCGCAGCACATAGCTGGCGGCTTCGCGATACCCCGTCTCCAAGCCCCGATAAGCCACAGGCTGAAAACCAAAGGCATGCTGGTAGTAATAAGCTGCCTGTTTCGCATTTCCGACATAAAACTCAATATGATCCGTTCCCAGAATCGGCAAAAAGTCTGCCGTCTGCGTCGGCGTGGAAAGTATTTCCGTCGTCGTGCTCATAAACTATGTGGTTTTTCGGTTTCTGGTAGCCAACTAAGGTAATACTCCTTCATCTCTATCTCCAATGCTTCCGCAGTAAGCATAAGGGGGCGGAAGGTATCCACCATGACGGCGAGTTCGCGGGTCTCTTTGGCGCCGATGCTCCTTTCTACGGCGCCGGGATGCGGCCCATGAGGAATCCCCATCGGATGCAGCGTAATCATCCCCCGTTCCACATGCTTGCGGCTCATAAACTCACCCTCTACGTAGTACAAAACCTCGTCAGAGTCTACATTACTGTGATTATACGGGGCGGGGATAGCTAATGGGTGATAGTCATACAACCGCGGCACGAAAGAACATACCACAAACTGCCGCGCTTCATAAGTCTGATGCACCGGGGGCGGTTGATGTACCCGTCCCGTTATCGGCTCAAAGTCGTGAATAGAAAATGCATACGGATACAAATACCCGTCCCATCCCACGAAGTCAAAGGGATGCGTCCCATAAATGTAGGTGAAAAGCTCGCCGCGCTTTTTGATTTTCACGATGAACTCGCCTTTCTGGTCATAGGTCTCTAAGTCTGTCGGCGGACGAATATCCCGTTCGCAGAAGGGGGCATGTTCCATAAGCTGCCCGTATTCATTCATGTAGCGCTTGGGGAAACGAATCGCACCACAATAGGATTCTATGATGAAGAGGCGATTTTGCGGGGTATCAAAGTGAAGTTGGTAGATCGTTCCCCGTGGGATATGTAGATAGTCACCGGGCTGGAAACGCACCTTTCCGAAGCCTGTGCGTAGCTCACCAGAGCCTTCATGCACGAAAATAAGCTCATCCGCCGAGGCATTTTTGTAGAAGTAATCCGAAAAACCCTGTGTAGGAGCCGCCAAGGATAAATGCACGTCATCGTTGAAGAGGATCACTACACGACTTTTGAGGTAGTCGCTTTCAGGCTGGATTTGGAAGCCCCGAAAAGCCCGATGGCGCATGTTATTCTGTACAGCGGCGCGGGGACGCAGGTCTAAGGTCTCTTCCTCTATTGCCCTTACAATAGTAGGCGGATACACATGATAAACGAGACTGTAAATATCCGAGAAGCCCTCTGTGCTGATAAGCTCCTCAGCGTAGAGCTTACCGTTATTACGAAACTGCGTGTGCCGCTTGTGCGGCACTTGTCCGAGACGAGTATAATAGGGCATGCAGCAAAGGTAAAAAATCTCCTCCATGTGGTCAAATGAGTACTTTTGCGTGGGGGGCGCCCGCTCTCTCTGGGGATGCGACTTCTCTTATACCTCCGGCGGTACGGGTGGCTTAGGGATACAGGAGAGCAGAGTTTTATTCGCCGGCTACTCATACCATAACTTCGCATTCAGGCTTTGCCTAAGTCGCTGCGGCTCAACGGTTTAGAGCTTTTTTGCTTTGCATGCACTTTGCCGCTTTGCGTAAAGCTTTGATAGACAGGGCATAACGAAGGCAAAGGGCTAATCGGG